>NZ_CAWNWX010000006.1:27024-39180 GCF_963878195.1 Aeromonas sp. HMWF016 | reverse complement strand
GCATGGAGGTACTCCTGCACCCGCCGGATCGCTACCGGAGCCAGCCCGCCACGAACCGTCGGCAACGCAGGCGCCGCCTCGGTATGGTGGCGATAAGCGTGGAGGATCAGCATCCAGGCACCGTGAGAGAGCGCCAAGCGGTCGATGCCGTGCTGCCACTCAAGCTGCATCAGCTGACTCTGCACCAGCAATGCCGCCTTCGGATCGTCGATAAAGGTCTTGTCCAGCAGTTGCAGGTGACGCCCCTCGCGGTCGCACACCTCCTCGGCGATGCGGGTCAGGTGGGCCGGGGTAAAGTAGAGGTGGAAGAAGCGAAACTCCTCGCGCACCAGCCATTCGGATCTGTGGTGATCCGGCATGATGCACACCTTGCCGGTGCCGCCACAACCGCCCGGCCCGTCGAGCCGCTCGGTCTGCTCGCCCCCCTGCAGATAGACGCTCAGGGTGTGGTGGCCCGGCTTGTGGTAGCGGGTCTGATCGTAGCAGTTGCGCCAACTGGCGACGCCCAACCCAGGCTCCAGCCAGCAGGAGTCCTCCAGCCGGGCGCCGGTGCTGACCAGTGCGTCGAATACCCCTGCCGTTTTCATCTGACGCTGACTCTCCCTGACGCTCCCGGCAAGCCCATCCTGCCGTCCGCTCATCTTACCGGCTGACGCCCGGGATGACAGCGGCGCACAAACAAAAACCGCAAGATGGTGCAAGCCAGCAAGCCCCTGCCCACCCCATGCTGGAATACAAACCTACCTACTTGTGGAACAACCGATGAACCTTCTGCTCTATCTCGCCACCGTACTTATCTGGGGCAGCACCTGGATTGCCATCGCCTGGCAGCTTGGCCCCATTCCCATCGAGGTATCGGTGCTCTACCGCTTCCTGCTGGCGGCGGTAGCGCTGTTTGCCCTGCTCACCGCCAGCGGCCGCTTTCCACGCCTTCCCTGGCATGGCCAGCGTTACGCGGCGCTGCTCGGCGCCCTGCTCTTTTCCACCAACTTTCTCTGTTTCTACCACGCGACCCGCTATATCCCGAGCGGCATGTCAGCGGTGATCTTCGCCAGCGCCAGTATCTTCAACGGCCTCAACCTCTGGCTGTTCGAGGGCAAACGACCGAGCCTGCGCTGGCTGCAAGGGTCGCTACTGGGGCTCTTTGGCACCCTGCTGCTGTTCTGGCCGGTGCTGGCGGATGCGCAACTGGGTGCAAACGGCTGGAAGGGATTGCTGTTCGCCTGTGGTGGCACCCTCTGCTTTTCGCTGGGCAATCTGGTCTCGGCCCGTGGCCAACGCCACGGCTACCACGTGCTGCAGATGGTGCCCTGGGGCATGGTTTACGGCGTTGTGCTGTTGCTGGGCTGGGTCACATTGCTCGGGCAGCAGCTGGTGGTGCCCACCGACAGCCACTATCTGGCGGCCATGGTCTACCTCGCCCTGTTTGGCTCGGTCATCGCCTTTACCGCCTACCTGACCCTGGTGGGGCGCATCGGGGCCAGCAAGGCCTCCTATGCGACCGTGCTCTTTCCGCTGGTGGCACTCACTCTTTCGACCTTCTATGAGGGATTTGTCTGGCAGCCGGTGTCGGTGGTCGGGGTGGTGGTGAGCCTCATCGGCAATCTGGTGATCTTCGCACCGCCCTTGAAGAGCTGGCGCATTGGCCCGTTCAAGGCGGCAAACGACACTTGCTCCTGAGCGAGCCAGCCCCTAAGGTAACGCAGATCCAATCTGCAGATGGCAAGGGGGCGAGATGTTACTGGAAGGGCTGGAGACGCTGAGCCTGCTGGCAAGTGAAGGAACCATGGCCAAGGTGGCCAGCCGCCTCTATATCAGCCAGTCGGCGGTGAGCAAGCGCATTGCCCAGCTGGAGCAGCGCCTTGGCAAGAAGCTGATCGAGCCGGAGGGGCGCCAGATCCGCCTCACCCCGCAGGCGCTGGAGCTGCTGGAGCGGGTAGCGCCGAGCCTGGCCGAGATGAAGGGAGTGCTGGCCGACAGCCAGGATCTGGCTGATCACAGTCCCCTCCCCATCGCCTGCTCCGAGACCCTGCTGGCCGGTTATCTCGCCCACTTCATGCGCGGCTACCTTGGCCGCGACCCGCATCTCGCCCTCTCCACCCACCACACCCCGGTCATTCTGGCGCGGGTGCGCAGCGGCGATGCCCTGCTCGGCATCTGCGCCGGTCGCCTCCCGCCCGGCCATGGCCTTGGCGCCGAGCAGCTGTTGGAGGAGCCCTTCTATCTGGTTGGGGAAGCACAGCAGAGCCTGCCCCCTGCCGCTCAGGGTAGCGGGCGCAAGATCCTCACCATGGATCTGGAGAACCCTGCCAACCGCTATCTGCGCGAGCCCCTCGCCGCCCTCGGGCTGGAGCCCGCCATGGAGCTCGACTCCTATCTGGCACTGATCGAGCTGGCAAAGGCCGGTATCGGCCCCGTGCTGCTGCCCGCCGGTCTGCTGGCGCTGGTGGGGGAGCAGGGAGAAACAGCCCGCCTGCTGCCGGCACTCGCCCGCCCGCTGCATCTGGTCTACCGGCCAAACAGCCTCAAACGCGAGCGCATTGCCAAACTGGTCAACGCCCTGCGCAAACACTTCAGCCATTACAGCGACACACCGCGCTAGCGCTGTAAAACACCAGATATGACAACGGGGCCCGAGGGCCCCGTTAACAATGCTGATGTAGCAAGCAAGGTGTACATCAGATCCAGGCAAACAGCTCGGGATACTGGCTCCACACCAGCTTGGCGGACATCAGCAGAGAGACGGTCACCAGCAGCGGCTTGATCAGCTTCACCCCTTTTTTCAGCACCATTTTGGAACCAAAACGGGCACCCACGAATTGTCCCAGCGCCATGCAGAAACCGACGCTCCACACCACCTTGCCGCCGAGGGCGAAAAACAGCAGGGAGGCGATGTTGGAGGTGAAGTTGAGCAGCTTGGTGTGGGCGGTGGCACGCGCCATGCCAAAGCCTGCCAGCGCCACGAAACCGATGGCGAAAAACGAACCGGTACCCGGGCCGAAGAAGCCGTCATAGAAGCCGACCCCGCCCCCCACCAACAGCGCAAACAGCATGGGGGTCAGGCGGCGGGAGCTCTCGGCATCGCTCACCCGCGGCGAGAAGAAGAAGTAGCAGGCAAAGGCCATCAGCAGGAAGGGGAGCAAGCGCTCCAGCACGGCGGCGTCGATGGTCTGTACCGCCAGCGTGCCCACGGCGGCGCCGATAAAGGTGCAGATCACCGCAGGCCAGATCATGGCCCACTCCAGCAATCCTCTGCGGGCGTAGAACCAGGTGGCGGAGAAGGAGCCGAAACTGCTCTGCAGCTTGTTGGTGCCGAGCACCAGCGCGGGGGGCATGCCGGTGGCGAGCAGGGCCGGTACCGTCAACAGGCCGCCGCCACCGGCGATGGCATCGATAAAGCCGGCGATGAGCGCCACGCCAAACAGGGCAAACAGGGTAACCAGTTCCAATTCCATCCATAGACCTCACGGGATTGGGTTGCCCGACACAAGGGCAACCGGGGGGAGAATAAACATGCCGGGCAGAGGGGCTGCACTGACTGCCGCTTATCCTAACGGGCCAAAGTCCATGAATCTAACGAAACAGTGGCAGCCAATTGATTCCTGATTTTCACTAATTTGAGCTCTCACTCCCCTGCCCCTCGGCTCAGGCGGCGCTTTGTGGTACCGGAGACTCCGCTTCCGATCCCTTGATGGCGGTCAGAGCCGCCAGCAGCGGCGCCTCGTCATCGCCGGGGAAACGGCTGACCCGACCGGCCATGTAGCGGCGGCTGAAGAGATTGAACCAGTGCTGCAGCGCCTGCCCCGCCTTGAGCTCCCCCGCCACTTCCAGCACACAGGCCGCCACCTCGGCGGTGCAGAGGTGCTCCTCGCTGTTGGCGACCCGCATGCCGTAGGTGGAGAGCGCATCGGGCTTGATGGCCAGCACCGGAAAACCGTCGAGATAGGGGCTCTTGTTGAACATCTTGCGCGCCTCGGGCCAGGTGCCGTCGAGCAGGATAAAGAGCGGCTTCTTGCCGGGCGCCAGCGTCACCTCGCCGGTCAAACGGGCCGGCTCCTTTTCACAGGCGGGAAAGACCACATAGGGCTGCCAGGCGGGATCGGCCAGCAAAGCCAGCAGCTCGGGATGGGGTTCAGTGCGCGACCAGAGAAAGGCCCAGGTGCTATCCGGCAATACATCAGCGATCAAGCGGCCGGTGTTGGAGGGCTTCATCGGCTCGCTGTCGTACATCAGCAGGCAAAAGCCCGCCTCCGCTTTGAGCTCGGGGCGCCACTCGCAGGCACACCAGTCCTCGCGCAGCTGACAGGCGGGGCAACGGGCCAAGGTGCCGCCACGGGCGAGAAACGGTCGGGTAGAGATACTCTTACGCCAGGCCCGCAGGCGGTTGACGGCGTGATCAGGAACAGGCTTCATCTTGTTGCGTCACAAACAGAGGGATATCGTCAACGGCGGCGCCAGCGGCCCGCCACAAAGGGGCTGGATTGTACCCAGTTGCACGGCGATGGAACAGCATTCACTGTTCCTTTCGCCAATTCCCACGTCCCGCAAAAAGGCTCAGGACTCCTGACAGGTGCGCAGCAGCTCCAGCAACAGGCTACCGTCACGCAGTGCCTTGTGCACCTGCACCGAAGTGGGCTTGGTAGGATCTTCGTAGAAGTGGGTGGATTCGATCTGCAGCCGCACCAGATATTCGGCCGGCAATTGACTCGCCAGAGACTGATGCAACATGGGGAACAGTAGCCGATCGGCACGGGTGATCTCGCCTCCCAGCAGCAGCTTGCCCGGATTGAGCAGACAGATGAGGTTGGAGAGCACCCGCGACAGGCGCCCCGCCGCCTGATGGAGAATGTCCTGACAGAGGCTATTGCCCGCCAACGCCAGCTCGCACAGCTCGCGAATGGTGACGCACTCCGGCAGGTCGTGCTCCTGCATTCGCTCACGCAGATCCCGGTATTGCGCCTCCAGCGCCTGATTGGTCACCAGAGTGCAGGCGCAGCCAAAGCCACCGCAGTAGCAGCGCTGGCCATAGGGTTCGAGCTGCAAATGGCTGAGATCGCCAAGCAGCGCGTTTTCGCTCTCTATGAGCTGGCCATTGACCACCATGCCGACCCCGATGTCGTTGTGAACGAACACCAGCACCGCATCGGCGCAATTCTTGGCGGCCCCCCACTCGCGCTCGGCCTGGATCCAGGTGCGCACGTCGCCGCTCACCAGCACCGGCACCGCGAAGGCCTCCTGCAGGGTCGGCCCCAGCGGCCAGTTGCGCAGGTCGTAGAAGGGGAAGTGCTTGACCATGCCGGAGTGGCGCTCTACTTGTCCCGGCAGACAAAGGGCGATGCAGGCAAGGTTGAGGGCCTTTTTTGGCAGGAAGCTGCGAATGGCGTGAACCAGGCTATCCAGCAGTTCGCCGCGCTCGGCCTCGGTAAAAATGTGGCGATGGCGCGCCAGTGAACGACCGGTGAAGTCGAACAGCGCCATGTCCACATAGCCACGCCCCAACCGCATGGAGAGAAACTGGAAGCGGCGCTCGTTGATGCGCAGCAAGGTCTGGCGACGGCCACGCCCCACCGAGCTTTCGCCACAGGTGACCACCAGCCCGCTGTCGAGCAGCTCGCGGGTGATCTTGGTAATGCTGGCGGGAGAGAGACCAGTCAAGCGGGAGAGATCGGTGCGCGACAACTCCTTGTGCTCTTCCAGGCTGGCATAAACCAGGCCGTAGTTGAGCTGGCGGATCAAGTCGATACTACCTTTCACGATCTCATTCATAGGCTATGGGGCAAACGCAGACACAGAGGGCGGCAATTTTCACACATTATTGGTCAATCCCCAAATAAAGTGCGGCCTGAACCGGGGTTCAGACCGCATCTTGTGGCACTCGTCACCTGACAAGGCAGGATCAATAGCGGAACTGGGAGACCAGTTTGCGCAATTTGTCGCCGGTATTGGCCAGATCGCGGGTGGTGCTGTTGGACTCGACCGCCGCGCTGGTCAGCTCGCTGACAATCTGCTGGATGGCCACCAGATTCTTGTTGATCTCCTCGGAGACCGCGTGCTGCTCCTCGGCGGCCGTGGCGATCTGGATGTTCATGTCGTTGATGGTGCTGACCGCCATCACCATGCTGTCGAGGGAACTGGCGATGTGGCTCGCCTCCTGAACCGTCTCCTGACTGCGCTCCTCGCTCGCCTGCATCACATCTACCGCCTGCTTCACCCCGCTCTGCAGACGCTGGAGCATCTCGTTGATCTCCTTGGTGCTCTGCTGGGTACGGCCGGCAAGGGAGCGCACTTCGTCTGCCACCACCGCAAAACCGCGGCCCTGCTCGCCGGCACGGGCCGCTTCGATGGCGGCGTTCAGCGCCAGCAGGTTGGTCTGCTCGGCAATGCCGCGAATGACCTCCACCACAGAGCCGATTTTGCCGGTCTCCTGCGCCAGCTGCTCGATAACGCCGGAGGCGGTATGTACCTCGCCCACCAGCCGGTTGATGCTGTTGATGGCGGTGCTCACCACGCCGCGCGCCGCGTCGGATTCGCGGGCCGCATCGCTGGTAGCACTGGCCGCATTGGAGGCGCTGGCCGCCACTTCCTGTGCGGTCGAGCTCATCTCGGTCACCGCGGTGACCACCTGATCGGTCTCCCGGCTATGGCCGTGCATCTGCTGGTCGTAGTGCTCGCTCAGGTGATGCAGCTTGTCGACGGCGCTGAAGAGGTGGTTGCTGGTCTCCCCGACCTGACTCACCACCGACTGGATCCGCTCGACGAAGCGGTTGAAGGCGCTGGCCAGCTGACCAATCTCATCCTTGCTCTGCACCTTGAGGCGCTGGGTCAGATCCCCCTCGCCGTTGGCGATATCGTTCAATGCCAGCACCGCATCTGCCAGCGGTTTGCTGACCCGGTTGCCAACGATCACGGTTGCCACCAGAGTGACACCCAAAATCACCAGGATCACCAGCACCCCGACCTGCAGCGAGCTGTTCATCTTGCTCTCCCGCTCGGAACGCAAGGTGGCCAGTTCGTTGTCGATATCGTCGATATAAAAACCGGTCCCTATGATCCACTGGTATTTGTCCAGCACCAGGGTAAAGGCCAGTTTGGGCGCATCACGACCGATGGAGGGCTTGGCGGTCCAGTATTCGGTAAAGCCATCCCCCTGACGGGCCGACTTGAGGATCTCCTGGATCAGGAACTTGCCCTTGGCATCCTTGTCATTCCAGCGATTTTTGCCCTCCAGTTCGGTGCGAACCGGCAGCAATATTGTGTTGCCCTCAAAGTCATAGACAAAGAAGTAACCGTCGCTGCTGTAGCGCAGCGGTCTGAGCAACTCTTTGACCTTTTGCCGATTCTCCGGCGAATCAGGCAGGGAGTAGACAGCGTTGATGGCAGTCTGGGCCATCATGATGTAACTGCTGAGCAGCGCCTTGCGATCCTTGATCGCCTTCTCCCGCGCCACCACCAGATCAGACTCCAGATCACTCCTGGAAACCATATAGTTACTAAGGTTGACCGCCAGAGCCATCAGCAGCACGGGGAGCGCTCCGAGTAACAGAATTTTCTGCTTTAACGTCATTTTTCACATCCTTGCAGCTGTTTTTATTGGAATTCCTTGCCCAATCATCAGTATAGGTGCTGGCAGTTCACGGCTCGCTTTCGTTACAATTCCCTTCAAATAAATCGGCTAATCCGTGAAAAACATGACTCTTTGCACTTGCGGTTCCAACCTTTCTCTCGATCTGTGCTGCGGTTCACTCCACGGCGGCGCTCCCGCCCTCACCCCCGAACAGCTGATGCGCTCGCGCTATAGCGCCTTCGTGCTGGGTCTGGGGGATTATCTGGTGCATAGCTGGCACCCCGACTATCTGGGTGATCTGACCGCAGAGCAGCTCTCCCAAACCGATACCCAATGGGATGGCCTCGAGATCATCGCCAGCCAGGGCGGCCCCGACGACACACTCGGCATGGTGGAGTTCAAAGCCTGGTTCGTGGAAGGCGAGACCCGTCACTGCCTGCATGAACGTTCCCGCTTCGTGCGTTATGAGGGCCGCTGGGTCTATACCGACGGGGAGATAGATCCCGTCACGCGCCGAATCGGGCGCAATGATCCCTGTTCCTGTGGCAGCGGCAAGAAGTTCAAGAAGTGTTGCGGCAATTGAGGCTGACTACTTAAATGAATCTGTAACGCGGGAGCATCGGGATCATGATCCATGACACAACAGACTCAGCAGTCACCCTTCAAATCGATCAAGGATCGCATCAAGGCCAATAAGGAGAAGGGCATCTCCATCCAGGGACCCGATGTCATGGATTATCTCTATCCCGCCAGCAAGGTGGGGATCGAGGTGATCACTCCGACCGGTCAGCTGCGCTCCCTGCCTGCCGTGCTGATCGGCGCTGACAAGGCGCGCATCATCTATTTCAGCCTGCCCGCCACCACCCCGGCGGATGCCGCACTCTACTGTCAGCCGGGTTACCGGCTCACAGCGGCCATCATCTGCGAGCGGGGCGTCGGAGCCATGCTCTGCTTCGAGGGTTTTATCGAGCAGTTCAACAAGCAACCCCAGCTCTTCACCATGCGTCAACCAGAGAGCATGACCCTGTTCAAGATCCGCAAGGAGATCCGCTACCCCATCAGCTGTGAGGGGATCGCGCTCTTTGCCCAGCATCCGCTCAACATTCATCTGGTCGATTTTTCGCTGGCAGGTTGCGCCTTCAGCACCCACCATCAGGCGCCGACCATCCCCCTCAACCACTCGCTTGAGCTGCGTCTTGATGCCGCCACCAACAGCGGGATGTCCTACCAGCTGACCGGCACAGTGCGCAACCAGCGCCAAATCAACAACTACCCCGTCTACGGCATGCAGTTCGACGCAGCCGGCTTGCAACAAAGCGAAACCTTTTTGAAGCACCTCGAATTCAATGGCCACCAGATGGTCGTTCGCACTCAAACTGGCGCCGTTGCAAACATCGCCATGGGCCACTCAGCCCCCTGAAAGGGGCTATTGTCAGGCCGATCCCGATCACACTTCTGAGCATTAACGGTCGAAAATGTTCGATCACGCTCATTTATTTGGTCTGAATCAAACATTTTACTCACGGTTAACGTCAAACTTCTCATCAATGTGAGTAGCGAGACCGGCACCAATGCAAAGAATAACTACACAAGTCGTCATCATAGGCGGCGGGGCCACCGGGGCAGGCATCATGCGCGATTGCGCACTGCGCGGCATTGACTGCATTCTGCTCGAGCGGGACGATATCGCCGCTGGCACCACGGGGCGCAACCACGGCCTGCTCCACTCGGGAGCACGCTACGCGGTGACGGATCAGGAATCCGCCCGCGAGTGCATTCAGGAAAACCGCATCCTCAAGCGGATTGCCAGCCACTGTGTCGAGGACACCGGCGGCCTCTTCCTCACCCTGCCGGAAGATGACATCAATTTCCAAACCACCTTTATGGATGACTGCGCCCTGGCCGGGATCGAAACCCGCCAGCTCGATCCCCGCGAAGCGCTGCTGCTCGAACCCAACGCCAACCCGGCGATGATCGGCGCCATCCATGTGCCGGACGGCACGGTCGATCCCTTCCGCCTCGCCGCCGCCAACGTGCTGGACGCGAAAGAGCATGGCGCCCGCATCTTCACCCACAGCAAGGTGCTGGGGCTCTTGCGCACGCAAGATCGGGTGCACGGGGTCAAGGCCATCAACACCCGCACCGGCGAAGCGTTCGAGGTGGAGTGTCAGGAGGTGATCAACGCCGCCGGCATCTGGGGCCAGCAAATTTGCGAATATGCCGATCTCGGCATCCGCATGTTTCCGGCCAAGGGCTCCCTGCTCATCATGGATTACCGCATCAACCAGCTGGTACTCAACCGCGCCCGCAAACCGGCGGATGCGGACATTCTGGTACCCGGCGATACCATCTCCCTTATCGGCACCACGTCGAGTCGCATCGATTACAACAAGATTGACCAGCTCACCGTCGAACCCGAAGAGGTCGAAGTGCTGCTGCGCGAGGGGATCAAGCTTGCCCCCATCATGGCGCGTACCCGTCTGCTGCGCGCCTACGCAGGCGTTCGCCCGCTGGTGGCGGTGGATGGCGACGAGAGCGGTCGCAACATCAGCCGCGGCATTGTGCTGCTCGATCACGCCGAACGTGACGGTCTCAAGGGCTTCAACACCATCACCGGCGGCAAGCTGATGACCTACCGCCTGATGGCTGAATGGGCCACCGATCTGCTGGCCAAAAAGCTCGGCAACAGCAAGCCCTGCCGCACTGCCGAGCTCAATCTGCCCGGCTCGCGGGATCCGGAGAAAGTCTCCGCCCCGGGGCTCTCGGTACCTGCCGAAGGGTCGGCCCAGTACCGCCACGGTGAGCGGGTCATCGCCTTTTTCCGCGACAATCCCAAGGCCAACGCCCTCATCTGCGAGTGCGAGATGGTCACTGCGGGCGAAATCGAATATGCCCTGCGCGAGCTCGATGTGGACAACCTCATCGATCTGCGCCGCCGCACCCGTCTTGGCATGGGCCCCTGCCAGGGCGAGCTCTGTGCCTACCGCGCAGCCGGCCTGATGCAGGAGTACGGCAAGGCCGACGGCCGTCAGGCCTGCGTCATGCTGCGCCAGTTCCTAGAGGAGCGCTACAAGGGCACCCGCCCGGTACTGTGGGGCGATGCCCTGCGCGAGGCCGAGTTCACCTACTGGATCTACGAGGGGCTGTTTGGCCTTGGCGAGTGGACCACACCGCAGCTGGTCACCGATGCGCCACGCGCCCCCGGGCAGCACAATGCCACTCAGGCCACTGAGAAGGAGAGCCGTCATGAAGTTTGACAATATCGTTATCGGCGGCGGCATGGCGGGCCTCTCGGCTGCCCTGCGTCTGGTGGAAGCGGGCCAGAAGACCCTGCTGATGGCCTCAGGCCAGAGTGCCCTGCACTTCTCCTCCGGCTCGGTCGACCTGCTGGAGAGCGAGGGGGATCCCCGCGCCGCCCTGCCCGCCTTTATGGCGGCCCATCCGGATCACCCCTATAGCAAGGTCGGAATGCAAAATATCGAGGCGAGTCTGGCCGATCTGCAGCGTCACTGCGCCGAGCAGGGGCTGCCGCTGGTGCGCCACGAGACCAACCATGAGCGCCTGACCCCCATCGGCACTCTCAAGCGTACCTGGCTCTCCCCCGATACCTGCGCCTGCGTGACCGACGCCCCCATTCCACAGAGCCTGCTGCTGGCGACACTGGAAGGCTTTCGCGACTTTCATCCGGCACTGGCGGCGGCCAATCTGGCGACTCATCCGCGCTTCGCCCACTGCCGCATTCTGACCGGCGAAATCCGCCTGCCCCAGCTGGCAGAGTTCAGCCGCAATCCCCATGAGTTTCGCTCTGCCGACATCGCGCGCCTGTGTGACAAGCACCATCTGGTGGCCGATCTGGCCAACGAGATCAGTCGAATGGTGCAGGAGAGCGGCGTGCCCGACTGCCGCAATATCGTGCTACCCGCCTGCCTGTCGCTGGGGCTGGTTGGCCCGCGTCTGGCGGAGCTGGAGCAGCGTACCGGCTGCACCATCAAGGAGGTGGCGACCATGCCGCCATCACTGATCGGGATGCGGATGCAGGAGGCGCTCAAGCGCCGCTTCATGGCCCTTGGCGGCACCTTCCTCACCAGCGAGCGGGTGCTGGGCGCCCGTTACGAGGGTGATCGGGTGGTCGGCGTACATACCCAGAATGGCGATGATCAGCTGTTTGAAGCGGACAACTTTGTACTCGCCTCCGGCAGCTTCTTTAGCCGCGGGCTGGAGTCCCGTCTGCGCGGCATTCGCGAACCCATCTTCGATGCCGATGTGCTGAGTCTTGAGGAGCGCGACGCCTGGGCCGGTCGCCGCCTGTTCGATCACCACCCTTTCATGGGTTTCGGGGTCAAGACCGACGACCAGCTCAGAGTGCTGCGCGATGGCAAGCCGCTCGCCAACCTCTATGGCGCCGGCAGCGTGCTGGCTAACTATGACCCCATCAAGGAGGGGTCAGGGTCAGGTGTCGCGGTTGCCACCGGCTGGCAGGCCGCCGGCCATATTCTGGGCGCCGCCCAATGATTACTTCGTCCCATATCCCGTGCCTTCACACCCTACGGGAGGAGAACTGACATGCTACTGGATCATGCCAATCAAACTTT
>NZ_CAWNWX010000006.1:0-27014 GCF_963878195.1 Aeromonas sp. HMWF016 | reverse complement strand
CCGTCTGTACCGCCTACTGTCCGGTGGCCAAGGCCAACCCCGCCTATCCCGGCCCGAAACAGGCGGGCCCGGATGGGGAGCGGCTGCGGATCAAGAGCCCAGAGCTGTTTGACAGCGCCCTCAAGCACTGCACCAACTGCAAGCGCTGCGAAGTGGCCTGCCCGAGCGGGGTGCGCATCGGCGATATCATCGCCAAGGCCAAAGACAAGTACAGCGGCTTCAAACCGGGGATCCGCGAGTTCGTGCTCTCCCACACCGATCTGATGGGCAGCATGTCTACCCTGATGGCGCCGGTGGTCAACTTCACCACCGGCCTCAAACCGATGAAGCTGGTGCTGGACAAGGCGCTGGGGGTCTCCTCCCACCGGGATCTGCCCAAATACTCTCAGGGCACCTTCCGCGGTTGGTACAAGAAGCAAAAAGAATCTCAAACCCGCTTTGCGCGCCAGATCGCCTACTTCCACGGCTGCTACGTCAACTACAACCACCCGCAGCTCGGCAAGGAGCTGGTGCAGGTGCTCAACGCCATGAACATCGGTGTCCAGCTGCTGGAGCGGGAAAAGTGCTGCGGCGTGCCGCTGATTGCCAACGGCTTCATGGACAAGGCCAAGCAGCAGGCTGCCTTCAATATCAAGCAGATGGAGAATTCCCTGCTGGGTAACGAGATGCCGCTGCTGGCCACCTCCTCCACCTGCGGCTTTACCCTGCGCGATGAATATCCCCACCTGCTGGAGCAGGACAACCACAAGGTGCGCGATCGCATCTCGCTGGTGACCCGCTTCCTGTGGAACGAGTTCTACAAGGGCAACAAACCGGCGATGAGACCGCTCAATCTGCACATCGCCTACCACACTCCCTGCCACATGGAGAAGATGGGGGGCGTCATCTACACCCTCGAATTGCTGCGCGCCATTCCCGGGGTCAAGGTGACGGTACTGGAGTCGCAGTGTTGCGGTATCGCCGGTACCTACGGCTTCAAGTCGGAGAACTACCAGACCAGCCAGACCATCGGCGAAGGGCTGTTTGATCAGATCAACCGGCTGGCCCCCGATCTGGTGATCACCGACTGCGAGACCTGCAAATGGCAGATCGAGATGAGCACCAGCTTCCGCTGTGAGCATCCCATCTACCTGCTGGCCCAGGCGCTGGCCTGAATCCCTCGGCCCTTGCGGCTGCATAAAAAAACGATCCACGCAGAGATAAACAAAGAGCCGGCAATTGCCGGCTCTTCCTTTTACGTTTCACTCCCGCTATCAGGGATGCTGGATGATCAGAGAGTGGTTATCCAGCATGCTCTGCAGGATGTCGTGGGACGAGGTGCTGGTGAGATTCCAGCTGTTCAGATCCACATCCTTCAGGGTGATCTGCTGGGTCACCTGACCACCACTAGCCGAGGTCACCGAAAGATTCACATCGCTCAGGCCATTGCTGCCGGTCGTCACCGACGCCGAGAGGTTATTCAGCAGACTTTCGACGCTGGCTCCCGGGCCGCCCCGCAACAGGTCGGCCAGATCGATCTGGTCCCCCTGCTCCGGATGGAAGTCGGTGATGGTATCGACTGCGGGCTGCCCCTGACTTCCCTCATCCCCCTTCTGCCAGACAAAGAGATCGCTGCCGGCACCGCCGGTGAGGATATCGTTGCCCTGACCACCAACCAGACGATCATCGCCGGAAGTGCCAAAGAGGATATCGTCATGCTCGGAACCCAACAGCTCATGACCGCTCTGGCTGTGGATAGTCAAGGTATCGAGTGGCGTGCTGATGGTGGAACCGCCGACACTCGACTCGGCGGAGATCCCCAGTACATGATCGCCATCGCTCAGGCCGTTGAAGTAGAGCGGAACCGAGTGATCTGCCGGGATCAGCCAGTCACCGTTGCTCTCCTTCTGTCCAACGGTCAGGCCATGTTCATCCTGCACCAGAGCGTTACCCAATCCGCTGATGCGAATGGATAGCTCACCGGTTGCCGGATTGACCACGCTAGCCTGCAGACTCAGGGGCACCAGCGCCCCCTGCAGAGCATGGATCTCGTGCTGGGTCAGCGTCAGGTTCGGCATATCCGGCTCGGGCGTGACATTGATGGTCACCTGATCGGTGTCGCTCAGAGAACCGCCCGCACCGCTGTTGCCCTGATCCGAGGTGGTGACGGTCAGGGTATCCTCTCCCCAGAAATCTTTGGCCGGCTCATAGTGCAGGCTGCTTGCCAGCAACTGGTTGAGATCGGCCAGTGACCCCACCAAGGTGATCTCGCTGGTATCCGCACCTTGAACCACAACAGCACCGGTTGCGCCCAGCAGGGTCAGCACACCATGCTCGACCCGCAGCACCATGGAGACAGGTGCGCTGCCAGCATCCACATCCTTCACGCTGATGCCGGCAAGGGAGAGCGAACCATCCTCTTTCACCGTCATGCTGCCCGGCAGCTGATTGACCGGCGCATCGTTGACCGGCAGCACCTCGATCGGTACTACGTCGGTGTCGCTGAGGGCCCCGCCGCTACCGGTATTGCCAAGATCATTGGTCACCATGGTGAGCTGATCCTGGCCATTGAAGTCCTGTGCCCCCTGATAGGTGACCCCGCCCGCCAGCAGCGCATTGATGGCGGCAAGCGAGCCGCTCAGCACCAGCGAACCCGTGCCACTGCCAGTCACGGTCACGCCGCTGCCGGCCGCCAGGGTCAAGGTGCCGTGACCCACCGAGAGGCGCACCTCGATGGTGCTGTTGCCCGCATCCACATCTTTGACCTGCAAGCCATCAATGCGGTAAGGCATATCCTCTTCGGCTACCAGCGGTGCTGTGGGCAGAATGTTTTCGGGCGCGTCGTTGACCGCCTCTATAGTGACATCGATGCTGCCCTTCACCTCGGGCCCCAGCGCGCCGTTGTCCAGACTCTGGGCGATCACCTCGAGTTTCAGAGTACCGTTAACGTCATTGGTCACCAGCACCAGATCCGCCAGGTTGCCACCCACAGTGGTCACCTGCCAATCACCGTTTGGCAATCTGACTACCTGACCGGCCACTCCGTCCGGCAGCTCAATGGATGCTCCCTCCGGCACGTTGCGGATGGTCACCCGCACCTGCTCGGCGCCATTTTCATGCACGTTGCTCGCGCTCCCGCCGGTGGCATGGGTATCGCGGGTCTCCAGCCCCAGATTGAGCTGGATCCTGTCTCCCTCCACCCCGCTGGCAGTGGGAACCAGATCGCTGATGAGGGCATCCCCTACCGGATTGACGGTTACGGTGAAGCTGCCACTGGTTTCGAGCGGCAGCGTCAGCCCCTTGTCGAGGGTAAAGGCGCTGAGTGACAGCTCCACGCTGCCGCTGAAATCGGCCGGCGGGATCAGGGTCAGCTTGGCAAAATCGGTGCCCACGGGTACCTGCCAGACACCGCCACCGTTATTCACGGCAGGGGCCGAGAGGATAAAACCATCCGGTACCCCCTTGATCTGCAACGCCACTATCTTCTCGGAACCGTCGTTATCGATAAGGGCGGCACCAAAGCCAGCAAGGCTGATGGCACCATCCTCATTGCCCACCACATCGTGCAGCGTGAGCGCAGCCGGATCGTTGACCGGTCTCACCTCAAAACCGACCTGCCCGCTCCAGCTGCCGCTGTCGGTCACCTGCTGACCACCGACCAACGCGGTATCGACGATATCGACCTTAATGTCGAGCGGTACCTGACCGCTGAAGTGCTCTTTGGGCACAAACACCAAGTCCTTGAGGGCCGCCACATCGTTGACCAGCAAGGTGTTGACCGGCTTGCCGCTGCTATCGAGGAAGTAGCCATATTTGGCATCCACCGTGATGGTGACCCGCTCCACGGTTTCGAGGCCGCCGCCCGCGATGGAGGGGCTGATATCGGCCAGTTTCACCGAGAGATCGAGGTGGATCTCGCTATCTTCCAGATTGTCCGGCTGCCCGTCATGGTTGGTATCCAGCACGGTCAGCGTCAGTTCCGGGTACTCGCCACGGCCACCATTCACATCGACCACGGGTGCCACATCGACCCGTACCGTGCTGCTGTCGACCTTGATGTCGCCACTGGCAGTATCCGTGTTGACCACCTTCACCTCGATATTGAGCGAGCCGGCAAAGTCTTGTGGCAAGCCGAGGGTCAGCCCCTCCAGCCCTGCCAGTGACGGCGGCACCTTGATGACGTACTCACCGGTCGAGATGTTGTACTCGGCCCCGCTGATGGTGACGCCCGCCGGCAACCCCTTGAGGACTATGGTCACCTCGTCGCTGGCCTGATCGGCGGCGCCGATATGGATCACACCTTTGAGCTGCTGACCAAAGTCAACCCGGATATCCTCCTTGCCCACCAGCACAGCGTTGTCGTCGATATCGACGGTCGCCGCAGCTTCCTTGTTGGTCGTCGGCGTCGCCTCGAAGGTCGCCTCCGTGTTCAGACTCACCTTGACATGGGCACTGGCATCGCCATCGTCACCCCGGTCGATCACCATGGCATCGATGCGGATCGGTTGAACCTTGCCGACAAACCCGTCCGGCGCATGCAGCTTGAAGCTGCCGAGGTTGCCCGCCGGTACGATCCAGCTGCCGTTACCGTTGTTGATACCGCCAATCACCACAAACTGATCGCCTGCGCCACCGTTCAACACAGGCAGGTTAATCACCAGATAGTCGATCTCCTCCACGCTGGAGGGATCGAGGTCGGTAAAGAGGAAACGCCCTGCCAGATCGATATCGGCACCGCCCTGCCCCACGAGTGCGCCGTCGGTCTGGGTCAGCACGCCATCAGGCTCCACTACCGCCTGAATATCGACATGCAGATTGCCATCGATCACCTTCTCGGCCACAGCCCCCGAATCCACATCATGCTGGGTCACGGTGACGTGGCTCTGGATAGTTGTATCCAGATCGCTATCCTCCGGCGCCTTCACTAGCAGCTGGCCCCCGTTAAGCAAGCTGTCGAGCTGGGCGGCCGTCAGGGTGACCTTGCCACCCACCACGGTCAGCTGGCTCTCAACGCCGCCGACTCGCAGCCAGATCTGGTAGCCAGCCTCCACCCCGGAGAGGCTCAGCGCCGTGACCTTTTCGGCGCTGTCAGTGAGGGTCGGATGCCAGTCCAGCACGGTGAACTGATCTTCCAGGCCGTGGCTGGTCTTGCTGTAGTCGGTGGCATCGATCTCCGGCTCCACCTTGATATGCAGCGGCACCTCGAAGCTCTTGCTGTCGCCGTCGTTCTCGGTGACCACCACCTTGGCGACAAGATGCAGATCCGCCGTGCTGTTGTGGGGTGGCTGGATAAGCAGATTGCCAAAATCGGAGACATTGACCTGATAGGTCGGTCTGCCGCTGGCATCGAGTCCGGCAAAGGTGAGGGTCAGCTCCTTGCCGCTGGCATCAAAGACCCGGGCACCTTCCGGCAGCCCTTGCAGCACCACGTTGAGGCTCTCGGAGGTGTCGTGCGGGGTATCGACCCACTCGCCCGAGGTGAGGGTAAAGTTGAGCGGCGCCCGCCCATCTTCACCCACTGTGATGGCATAGCCTGTCCCTTCGACCTCCCAGCCGGTCTTGCCAAGCTCGAAGTGAGGCTGATCCACCACCCCCACCAGATCCACATGAATGGTCTGGGAGCCGGTCTCCTTCTCGTTCACCACGGTATGGGTCTGGCCATTGGCATCGGTCAGGGTGGCACTGTCCTTCACTACCCCTTTGATGGTCAGATCGAAATCAACGTTGCTGTTTTTGGGCGGCAGCAGTTTGAGCTCATTGATGCGCTCAAAGGGCACTTCGTAATACCCGGCAGCATTCTGGCTGACGGCAACGCCCCCCAGCAGCAGCGTCGCCCCGGCGGGTAGGCCGCTGATGCGCACAAAGAGCTGCTCGGAGCCATCGGTGGTGTCACCCAGATGGGCCAGGCCAATTTTGCTGCCCAGATCGAGCAAGGTATCCTCTTTGCCCTGAATATCGCGCACGGTGAGTTTGGCGTCATCCGCCTGCGGATTGACGTTGATCACCAGCTCAATCTTGTCTCCCTGCGCCGTACCCTGACCCGGAGCGATCGGGTTCTGCTCCGTGCTGATCGGGGTCACCGAGAGCTTGATGTCACCGCTGAAATCCTTGGCCGGGACGACGGTTACCTTGTTGATGTCGCCACCAGCTACCGTATAGAGGCCGTTTGCCCCCGGGGTCAGCACCTTGCCGTTAAGGGTCAGACTCCCCTGACCCGCTTCCCATTTGATCTGGTAGGCCAGGGTCTCGGAGCCATCAGTATCGGTAAGGCCCGCTTTCACATTGAGCTTGATGCCGCTGCTGTCCTCACTGGTATCGTAATGCTGGCTGGTGTGACCTGCATCCCACACCGGCTTGTCGGCCACGCCGCGCACAGTGATGGCAAGATCGCCGGTGACTGCAGCAGGGGCATCCCCCTCGGTCACCCCCACCTGCAACTGCACCTGGAAGTGCAGCGGCTGGCCCTTGTTGCTCCAGGTAGACCAGTTGGCATCCGGCACAAAAGTCACCCCCTGAGTGCTGTAGTGCACATTATCACTGGTCACCATGGCCGCTGGCGGGACGATAAACCACTTGCCATCCGCTGTGGTAGCAAGGGCAACCCCGTTGTAATAGAAGGTGCCATGAGCATTGGCTGGCGCCTGAATAAGGAGCTGATCTACATGCTCGCCCCGGTCGAAATCGCCGATATCGAGCTGCATGTTGATGAGGATACCGGCGCTCGGATCCTGAGCCCCCTGATCTTCGTTGCCGGTTGCCGCAGTGACGGTGAAGCTCACCGGCTCATCCCGCAGATTAAGGGTCAGGGTGCTGTCGGCGCGGTCACCGTCGCCATCCACCAGATGGGCGGTGATGACCTGACTCAGCTGGGCATTGTCGTGATCAAAGCCGCTGGCCGGCGTGAAACGATAGCTGCCATTCGCCGAGATGGTGAGAGAGCCCATCACCTGCTTGCCATCCGGACTCATCACATCCCGGGTGAGGGAGCCATTGACGGCATAGGTCTGGCCATTGATGGTGATCGACTCCACCCGGGCGCCATCAGCCCCTTCGTTGGCGGCTGGCAGCAGATCACCGCTGACGGTGGCACTCCCCTCGTTCAGGGTATGAGCCAGCACAGTGCCGATAGGCATATCGTCCTGTACCGTCACGGTCACGCTGACATTGGGGCTACGATCGCCATCGTGATCGGTGACAAAGAGCGGCACCTCAATGACAAGATCATCTTTACCCTGAATACCGTGATCGAGCGGCCCCACCAGATAGACGCTGTAACTGCCGGTGACATCGAGGTGGATCCAGAAAACCGACTTGCCACCCTCTGCCGTAGCCAGATACCAACCCGGGCTGTGAGCGGCCAGCGTCACCGCCTGACCGTTGGAGGTCAGGTGGTTGGCCTGGTTGAAGGCGGCCACATCGAGTTCAAGGGAAGCAACCCGATCCGAACCGGCGCTGATGGTCACTTTGCCGCTGGCCGTTTCACCCCGATCTGAGGGCATAGTGCCCGGATGCTGGCTGGCGGAGCCATCGAGAGCAGACTCCTTCACTGTGACCGAGTCAATGGCGGAGATAATAGGATTCACACCATCCGTCACCGTGATGGTGGTTGAGCCCTGACTCTGGCTGCCATCGCTGTCAGTAATCTGCACCGGTAATTTCAGATCAAGCTTGTCATCGGCGCCGTGATCCAGGTTGGTGTGCACAGTTACCTGATAGTCGATGGTCGCAGTGGAATGGGCACCAATGGTCGCAGGCACCTGCACCAAAGTAACCGTCATCACCACCACGCCGCCAGCAGTGACCGCCTGGAAGGTGTGACCATCCGTGCCAACCGCTTTCCAAGTCAAGGCCTCGCCATTGTGGGTAATGGGTTTGCCGCTGGCATCAATGACCTGACCGAAGAGCGTCAGTCGCACATCGGTCACCGGATCCGAGTCAGCCTTGATGGTGATCTTGCCGCTCGCCTGCTGGTCATCAGTGGTCGAGTTAGCTCCATCGAAACGCCCTTCGCTTAAGGTGACGCCCGTCAGGGTGAGGGTCGGTTTATTCCCTTCCCCAATCTGTATATTAAGGGTTCCGCTGGTGCTGTCGTTGTTGCCGCCCGCTTTGTCGTAGTCGTTGACGATCACCTTGATGGGCAGCTCGGTCACGGCCTGCGCGCCCTGATGGATCCCCTGATAGAGAGTTACCTGATAGTCAAAACCGTTCTTGCCCGCCTGATCGAGCGTGCCAACCAGCCGCACCTCAAACACCTCGACTCGCTGGCCATCGACCATCACATAGCCCTTGAGTAGCTGGCTGCCTGGGATCAGCGGGTCACCATCCACCAGCTGGTACTGCAGCGGCTGACCGAGTGCGGTGAGTGCCGGTTGCTGGCTGCCATCGGCAAAGGCCACCTCGACCACCCGATCCGACCCGGCTTGCACATCGAAGTGACCGGTTTGACTCAGGCTGTTGCTGCCGGTGAGGTTCCCCTCATCCAGAGACACGCCTTTGCCCGGGATAAAGCTCGGCGCCTTGCCATCCGCGATGGTGAGCGGCAGCGTGGTACCGATGCGATCGCCATCCTTGTCGGCCATGGTGACCGCCAGCGGCAGGTTGAGGGATTCGCTGCCCTTATGATCCAACTCGCCGCTCAAGGTGACCTTGGCGGTGACGCTCCAGTTACCCTGGTTGTCGACCAGATTCAGTTCGGCACGCAGGATCTCGCGACCATCTGCCGTGGTGCCCACCAGCTGGCCGTTGGCATCGAGGGAAAAACTGATCGGGCTGCCATGGCTGGTGAGCCCGGTCAGGGTGCTCTGGATGGTGGCGATATCAAAACCGAGAGATGCGGGATCAAGGGCATCGCTGCCGTGGGTCACCGTGAAACTCATGTTGCTGACCGCAGCGGCCTCCCCTTGCGCCATCTCGGTGATGGCAGTGCCGCTGACGGCAGAGATAGTCGGGTTGGCGCCATCACCTACCGCCACGGTAATAGTAGAGGAGACCTTGTCGCCATCGCTGTCGAGCAGGGTAAAGCCCGCCTTGAGCAGGCTGTCGGCACTGCCCTGATCCAGCGGCTGATGGAGGGTAAAGCTGTACTTGCCATCGTTGCCGAGGGTCAGCTCAAACACCAGTTTGCCATCGGGGGTACGCCCCTCGATAAGGTGGTCAGCCACCGTGATGGTCACGGCCTGCTTGCCCGAGGTGAACCCTTGCAGCCCCGGCTGGTTGGCATCAAAGGTGATGCTGGCCAGCGGATCGCTGCCTGCGGTGATAGTCAGATCACCGTTAAGAGTCTGGCCCTGCTGCCAGTTGCTATCTTCGGTGAGAGTGAGGGAGACAGGATTAACCTGCGGCAAGGCACCATCGGTAATGGTGATATTGAGGGTGCCGAGGTTGCTCTTGTCCCCGTCAAAATCTGAACCCTGTACCTTCAGGCCAAGGTTGAGGCTGTTGGTCGCCACCGGTTCGTCAAACACGCCGGTCAGGGAGACGCTGTATTTGCCATCCAGCCCGATGGCGACGGTAAGGATCGTATTGCCCTGCCAATCCTTGACGATCAGCTGGTTGCCCTGCACCTCATAACTGGTGGGCTGCCCCTGGCTGGTGAGCCCCGCCAACGCTGGTTGGCTCGCCTCAAAGGTGAGAGAGACCAGACGATCGCTTCCCACCGTTACCGGCAGTTGACCATCAATGCTCTGGTTGCCACCCTCCTGCAGCGAAACGCCTTTGTCGAGACCAAGCGAAGGATCACTGCCATCGTTGATGGTCAGGGTCAGGTCGGCACTGGTGGTGTCGCCATCGATCTCTTTGACACTCACCTGCAACCCCAACGAGAGGCTGTCGCTACCCTGATGATCGAGCGGGCCGATGAGGGTGATCACCACCCGACCGCCCACATCGCTCCCCTGCTGTTCGGCCAGCAGTTGGGCACGCAATACCTCTACCCGCTGACCATTACCATCGAGGTAGTAGCCCAGCAGGGTACGATCATCGGTAAATTCGAAGGTAAGCGGATGGCCATCGCTGGCAAGACCCGAGCCGTTGAGGGTAGCCAGGGTGCCACTCTGATTGCTGAACGCCAGCGAATCCACCAGCAAAGGATCGGCAGTGTGCTTGACCACAAAGCTGCTCTCCCCGACTACGGCGGCACCGTTGGTAAAGGCATCTTCGGTCAGGGTAATGGGCGGGAGATCAAAGTCAAAGCTGGGCGGATTGCTGTCCACCAGATTGATCACCAGCGGTGCCTTGACCAGATCACCGTCGCTGTCGCGGTATTCGAGGTTGAACGGCAGACGCAGGGTATCCTGGCTGTGATCCAGACTCTGACTCCAGACAATGCGATAGCTGCCGTCATTGTTGAGGGTCAGGGTGAAGACTGTCGCCCCACCGGCACTGGCTGTCAGGGTCTGCCCATTAATGGCGTAGCCAAGCGGCACGCCATGGCTGACGAGCCCCAGCCCCTCCAATGCACTCTGGTCAGCGGCGAAGGTGACCTGCAGATTGCCATCGATGCCAGCACCGGTATTGAGGCTGCCGGTCGCCGTAACAGGGCCATTGACCAGCCCGCTTTCAGATAGCGTGAGCGTCTCGCTCTGGCCGATCAGCGGCGCACCGTCCAAGGCCGAATTACCCGCCAGATCGGTGACACTGGCACGCACTTCGAAAGATTGCGTGATGCCGGAGAGATCAAGACCTGATACCTGCCAGCGGCCATCTGCGCCCACCACTGCGGAGGTGGTCAGCAGGATCTGTCCATCGCTGCCAAGCAGGGTGATGGTCACCTTCTGTCCCGGCTCGACGTTGGCGGTGGTACCGCTCAGGGTGGCATTGTCACTGCCAAAAAGTTCCACCGCATAGAGATCATCGATATCGATAGCGGCCTGGGTATCGACCTCAATAGTGAGGGTATCGCTGGCGCGGTTGCCGGCAATATCCACCGAGTCGACCCTGAAATCATAAGCTCCGTCTGCCAGCGTATCGGGCAGCTGATATTGCCAGTTGCCATTGCCATCGACGGTCAGCACGGCGAGCACGCTGCCACCAAGGGAGAGGGTGACTGTGGCACCGGGCTCCCCCTTGCCCTGCAGCAGCGGGGTATTGTCGCGGGTCAGATCATCGCTCTGGCTGGCGCCGGTGTCGCTCTCATCGGCGAGATCCAGGGTAATAGTGGTGATGGTATCGAGCAGGGTCTGGCCCAGATCACTGGCTCGGTTGCCAGCAGCATCCTGGGTATCGGCCTGAATGGTGAGGGGGCCATCCACCAGTTTTCCGGTGACGTCGCCAAAA
This sequence comes from Aeromonas sp. HMWF016, assembly GCF_963878195.1. Taxonomy (NCBI): domain Bacteria; kingdom Pseudomonadati; phylum Pseudomonadota; class Gammaproteobacteria; order Aeromonadales; family Aeromonadaceae; genus Aeromonas; species Aeromonas sp. HMWF016. The sequence continues at coordinate 15,761 of NZ_CAWNWX010000006.1, read as the reverse complement.
TTGGCCTCCCAGACCAGACCAGGCAGCACCACCGTGGTGACGGTAAGTCGGTTGCCTGCCTGGTCAATCAGGGTCACGGTGACCGGCTGACCGACCTCCACATCGAGCACGGTACCGCGGATGATGACGCCAGCAGCTTCGTCAGCGTTGATGATGTTGTCGCGGGTCTGCGGCTCTGTGATGGTGATGGCAGCAAAGAAGTCGCGCTCTTCAGCAAACAACAGCTCATCACCCACAGGTTGCACGGCATAATCGGTATCAAACCCGGCCTCGGCCAGGGTGGCGTCATTGGTGCGATCGACCACCACAAAACCACCGGAGCTGGAACCCGCAACGCCACCGATATTGCCGGCAGCCGGCGCCGCATTGCCTGCGGCGGTCTCGGCAAAGAGTTTGGTCGGGTCAACACCTTGACGAATGGCCTCCTGCAGGGAAGCCAGCTCCTGATCAGGCTGCGCCTCACTGCCATCGGTCTGAACAGGATTGGCCGGTTCAGGTCGTTGTGCGGCTGGCTGCGAATCAGCATCAGCCAGTGCAAACTGCCCCCCCTGCGCGGCTTGCAGCCGATCGCCAGGATGGAGCTCCATCCCCACGGTTGCTCGTACGACAGCTCCATCTGCACTGATGACAAACACGGAGCCCTCTATGCGGGTCACCACCGTGGACTTTTCAATTTGCAACTCAGCCATACAACCTCCGGCACTACCTGATTAAAAATATTTTTATCAGCACATCGCCCTGCTTAACGATTATACAGAAACCAAGATAATCAGTCTTTTCTCTATTTTCGATAAAAGACGCCACAAACAGACCATTTCATATAATAAAAGTCATGTTTTAACGTCTTCTGATACGACAAATAATGACATCTATTCGCCACATACCCTATAAAGAAAGGCTTCGAAGAAATTACCGTCTCTTTTGAACCCCATTTTCATAAATCAGAATCCAAAAGCAAAATTTGCGACAGTTCCCGGGGCTGCCTGCACAAGTCGAAAAAGGCCGGCACTGACTGGAAAATCACTTGTCACTCTTGCTTGGCCACCAAACAATACAGCTCTCTTTGGCTAACCTCTGGAATCTCATCATGCTCCCCATTCGCTGCAAGGCCGTCTCTGGCGTTGCCCTTGCCACTATCGATGGCGAAACAAAATTACTGTGATGACACGGGTCAAGGGGGGCTTCTGGTGTCATGTGGCGGGCACGGTGGAGGCGGGTGAAACCGGCGGGCAGACCATTATTCGGGAGTTTGGCGAAGAGACGGGGATCAGGGTCACCGAACTCTACAACGGCCAGTATCTGAAGCAGTTCTACGAGGCGTAGCCTGAATACGATTGAGATGGTGCCGGTCTTTGTGGTCTATTGTTCGCCCAATCAGGCGGTGATCCTCAACGACGAGCACACAGACTATCGCTGGTGTTCCCTGGCCGAAGCCAAGGCGCTGGTAAGTTTCCCGGGCCAGAAGGCGCTCTACGACCATATCTGGCACCATTTTGTCGACAATGCCCCCTCTCCCCTGATGCGGGTCGATATCCGCTGACTGCGCGCAACTTCCCCCTGTAAATGCAACACGCCCCCGGATGGGGGCGTGTTATATCTAAAGCCAGCCAAGCGCTTTTGTTAGCCCAAGCAGATGGCCGTCTGGCCGCTCGCCAGCGGCCAGACGGCGGTTGATATCGGCGATGACCGGGGCGATATCGGCAAGGGTATCAATCACATAGTGAGCCCCCGCCGCCAGCAGTTTGGCCTCAGCCGGTGCGCGCCTGGCAGCGATCTCCGCTTCGCTCATGGCGGCAAACTCTTCCCAGGTGGCGCCAAACTCGTTGCCGGAGACCGACAATCCCACCGTCCACATGCCCGCGTTCACCCCTTCGCTGATACCCGGCACTGCGTCATCCACCTTGATGCAGCGATGCACCGCGCTCACTCCTAGCTCAATCACGTTGGCCAGCGCCATCCAGGGGCCGGGGCGACCACCGGCTTTGAGATCGTCGGTGGCGACCCAGTGATCCGGCCGATAGCCGTGATCGGCCGCCGCTGGCACCAGCGCCTCCATCACCGGACGGGGGTAGCCGGAGCAGGAGCCAATGCGCAGCCCTTGTGCTCGCAGCCCATCCAGCACCGGCAGCACACCCGGGATGGGAGCAGCGAAGCGGGTCACCGCGGCAATCTGCAGCGGCATAAAGGTGTGATAAATGTGGTCCACCTCGGCGTGGCTCATAGGATGGCCGAAGCGAGCCTGCCATCGCGCATCCACCGAGGGCAGACGGCCCAGCGCGGCGATATGATCCCACTTGCCAAGGCCCATGGGCTGGCGTGCTTCGTCCAGGGTCACGGGAAAGTCATAGGCGCGGGCGAAGGCCTCGACGAAGATGGAGGTGGGGGCGAAGGAGCCAAAATCGACGACGGTGCCGGCCCAGTCGAGGATCAGCGCCTCTACGTCGGTGGCCGGGTGGATGGCAGTCTGCAAGTCAGTCATGGTGGTGTTCCTGTTTCGGTAAAAGTGCGATCTCGCCAAGGGCGCGATCGAGAATGGTGATGGCGCGCACCAGATCAGCGCGAGCGATATTGAGCGGCGGCGAGAGCTGGATGACATTGCCCTGAGAGACCTTGAAGCTGAGCCCCAGTTCCAGACAGCGGTAGAGCAGCCGCTCGGCGGCCTGGCTATTGCGGGTGCGACTCTGGTGATCGACCACCAGATCGAGCGCCCACAAGAGACCGATACCGCGCACCTGCCCGATCAGCGGGTGACGCTCGGCAAGCGCAGCGAGCTCGCGCGCCATAAAGCGGCCATCCTCCTGCGTTTTTGCCAACAATCCCGCTTCGCGGATTGTCGCTATAGTTGCGAGGGCCGCCGCGCAGCCGATGGGGCTCTTCTCGTGGGTGTAGTGACCCAAGGAGATGGACGCCGCCTGATTGAAACGGTCGCGGGTAATGAGCGCCGCAAACGGCACCACCCCGCCCCCCAACCCCTTGCCCAGACAGATGATGTCGGGCTCGATGCCGAACTCTTCGAAGCTGAACCAGTGGCCGGTGCGGCCCAAGGCATTCGGGATCTCATCGACAATCAGCAGCACCTTGTGGCGATCACAGATCTCCCGCACCCGTTGCCAGTAGGCTTTTGAGGGCACCTGAACATCGGTGTTGCGGATCGGCTCGGCGATAAAGGCGCCTACTCCCCCCTCCTTCTCGATAACGTACTCCAGATAATCAGCGTAATGCACATCATCCCCCTCCCCGCGATACCAGACACCGCGATAGCGGGTGGGTGGAGGAATGCGCTCCACCCCGGCCATCAGCGGGCCCATACCGGCGCGAAAACAGGCTTCGCCGCCGACCGAGATAGCATCGAGGGAGGCGCCGTGAAAGGCATCCCACAGGGACACCACCTTGCTGTTGCCGGTGATAAAGCGGGCGAGCTTCAAGGCAATCCCCACCACCTCGCTGCCGCCGGGGGCGAACAGCACCCGATTGAGATCGCCGGGGGCCAGTTCGGCCAGGGTACGGGCACAGTCGATGGCAACCTGATGGGTGTAACGACGGGGCGCAAAGGGCAGAGCGGCGAGTTGCTGCTGCACCGCGGCCACCACCTTGGGGTGGCCGTGGCCCAGCTGATGGACGCTGTTGCCGTGAAAATCGAGGTAACGCTTGCCCGATACGCTGGTCAGCCAGCTCCCCTGCGCGCTCTCAAGCAGATCGAGACAGGGGGTGGAGAGTGCCTGATGGAGAAAATAGCGGCTATCTTCCGCCAATCCCGCCTGCACCCCGTCACTCTGGCCTGCCCACCAGCGCGCACGTCCCTCGCCGAGGTTGATATCCCCTTCGCTATCAGCGCGGCCGCTGCCGTGCAGCTTCTTATCGTCATGTAAATCGCGGCCACGCAGCTCGCAACCCTGAGGCGCCATGCTGGTCATCGCGCGTCCCCTTGCCAGTAGCAGGCGCTGGCCATGGCGGCGAGCAGATCGCGCACCCGCTCAGGGGTCACATCGCCGATATTGCCAATCCGAAAACAGTCGGCCTGGGAGACCTTACCCGGATAGATGACAAAACCCTGCGCCTTGAGTCGCTGGTAGAAGTCGGCGAAGCGGTAGTCCGGGTGGGACGGGGAGTAGAAGGCGGTGATGATGGGGGATTGCCACTTTGCCTGCAGCAGGGGCACAAAACCCAATGCCGCCATGCCATCCACCAGCGTGCGCTGGTTCTCGCTGTAGCGCTGATGGCGGGCGGCAATGCCCCCCTCTTCGTCCAGCTCGCGCAGCGCCTGGGCAAAGGCCAGCACGGTATGGGTGGGCGAGGTAAAGCGCCACTTGCCCCCCTGCTGCTCCATAGTCTGCCACTGGGCATGAAGGTCGAGGGAGACCGAGCGGGCACGACCGGCGCAGGCCGCCAGCGCGGCGCGGCGAGCGATAACGAAGCCAAAGCCCGGCACCCCCTGAATGCACTTGTTGGCCGAGCTGATCAGAAACTCGATGCCAAGGCGGCCCATATCGATGGGGATGCCGCCAAAGCTGCTCATGGCATCGACGATCAGGCGGATGCCGCGGCGCTGGCAGAGCTCAGCCACCTCCTCAAGGGGGTTGAGCATGCCGGTGGTGGTCTCGCAGTGCACCATGGCCAAGTGGGTGATCTCGGGGTGACGCACCAGCATGGCTTCGATGGCGGCAGGTTCGGGACGGGTCGTCTCGCCGCAGTCGAGCTCATGGTGACGCAGGCCAAGACAGCGGGCCATCTCCCCCATGCGGGCTCCGTAGGCACCGTTGTTGATGATCAGCAGACACTCATCGACACCTATCGCCGAGCCCAGCACGCTCTCTACCACATAGCTGCCGCTCCCCTGCAGCAGCACGGCGCTGTAGTCGCTTTCATATTCCGGGCCAGTGGCCAGCCGCACCAGCTCGCGGCGGATGGGCTCCACCACGCCCTGGTTGTAGTCCGCATCCCAGGTGCAGCTGTCTTGCAACATGGCGGCGCGCACCGTGGCGGTGGTCGAGAGGGGGCCCGGGGTCAGCAGCAGGTAATCGACGGCGGCAGGGGCCGCAGGAATATGGGTCATGATTTCGCTCCTCTTGGTATATACCAGAATGAGCGCATTGTGGGTAACTCCCCCGCCAAGGTCAAAGGGGTGGCGCAACGTGCAACAAAAAATTCATTTTCAGCGCCGGGATCGCGATAATCTAGGAAACCTGAACAACAGGGGCAAAACTGGTATCTACCAACGCGTTTTGATGTCGCCGTTTAACGACCGGGCAGACGACCAACCCTGTGCCCAACTCATTGCACAACCAGAGATTTTCATGAGCAAACCGCAATATCTGCAGATCAAGGATGCCCTCGCCAACCAGATCCTGGCGGGGGGCCTGGCCCCCAACGACAAGCTCCCCTCCGAGCGACTGCTGGGGGAACTCTATGGCACCACAAGGGTCACCATCCGTGAGGCACTGGTGCAGCTGGAGGCCAATGGCCTTATCTATCGGGAGGATCGCCGCGGCTGGTTCGTCACCCCGCCGCGCTTTCGCTTGAACCCCAGACGCACCTCCAACTTTCACCAGATAGTGCGGGAGCAAGGGGGCGAGCCGCGCACCGAGCTGCTGGAAAAAAGCCGCCAGGCGGTGCCGCCCGCGTTGATGACGCAGCTGCAGCTCAAGCCGTTCGACAGCCTGTTTCTGCTCAAGCGGCTGCGCTATGCCAACGGGCGTGCCATCTGCTACTGCGAGAATCACTGCCTGCCTGAGCGGGTACCGGGCCTGCTGGAGCTCGATCTCAACGGCAGTCTGACCGAGATCTACCAGGCCCATTACGATCTCCACTACGCCCGCATGCAGGTGCGCTTCTTCCCCACCGCCCTGCCGGACGAGGTGGCCAAGGCACTGGGGGCCACCGCCGGTCTGCCCGCCCTGCGCCTCGAGCGGCTCAACTTCGATCAGCATGGCCGGGTGCTCGACTTCGATCTGGAGTACTGGCGTCACGACAGTCTGGAGATCGAGGTGGATACCCAGGATTAGAAACAGACAAGTTAAGAGCGGACAATCCCGTGCGGCAAAACGTCACGGGGCTGTCACGGTCACGTCATAAAAATCCCCTAGCCTCTCTCTCGACCAATCTGGTTTATACCAAGCCAACTTACATGGAGAAGAGGATGAAACAGGGAACCCATCTGCTGGCCGCCGCCGTGCTGGCTGCCATGACCGCCCCGGCACTGGCCGCAACCGATCTCACCGTCTATACCGCCTTCGAACCGGAGCAGCTCAGCGAGCTGAAAACCGCGTTCGAGCGCCAGCATCCGGACATCAACATCAAGTGGGTGCGTGACTCCACCGGCGTGGTCACCGCCCGCTTGCTGGCAGAAAAAGCCCAGCCCAAGGCGGATGTGGTATGGGGACTGGCCGCCACCAGCCTGATGCAGCTCGATCAGCAGCAGATGCTCAATGCCTATGCACCGAAAGGACTGGATAAGCTCGACAGCCGCTTTCGCGACAGCAAGGCCGAGCCGCACTGGATCGGTCTGGACGCCTTCTTCAGCGCCATCTGCTTCAACAAGGTAGAGGCGGAGAAACAGGGAATCCCGGCGCCGACCAGCTGGGCCGACCTCACCAAGCCTATCTACAAGGGCAAGGTGATCATGCCCAACCCCAGCTCCTCCGGCACCGGTTACCTGAGCGTCGCTGGCTGGCTGCAGACCATGGGTGAGAAGCAGGGCTGGCAATTTATGAACGGCCTGCACCAGAACATTGACCGTTACACCCATTCGGGCTCAGCCCCCTGCAAGCTGGCCGCCAGCGGCGAGACGGTGATCGGTATCTCCTTCGACTTCCCGGCCACCAGCCTCAAGGCCAAGGGTGCCCCCATCGAAGTGGTGTTCCCGAAAGAGGGTTCGGGTTGGGACATGGAAGCCGCCGCCATCATCAAGGGCACCCCCAAGCTGGAGGCCGCCAAACAGCTGCTCGACTTTGCCGCCACCGAACAGGCCAACGCCCTCTACAACAAGTCGTTCGCAGTGGTCGCCATCCCGGATGTGGCCCAACCGAGAGCGGGCTATCCGGCGGATATCAAAGGCCAGATGATCGACAACGACTTTGGCTGGGCTGCCCGCGAGCGCAACGCCATCCTGACCCAGTGGAGCGCCAGCTTCGACGGCAAGTCGGAAGCCAAACAGTAAGCGTGAAGGGCTGCGGTTTGTTCACGCCAGACACACCGCCGCCAATAAACCCCTTGTCGAAGGCCAACAGCTGTTGGCCTTCGCTTTTTGGTTTTAACTTCCCGAGTTTGTATTGCCTTCAATTAGCGACGCTTCGCCCATCCACACAGGGCCCAACCACTTGCTGGCGACCCGATCTCATTTGACTGTCATCAAGCTGTCATCCCCCGATCACCTGACCGTCACACTTCACCCGCAAACTGGTATATACCAAATCAGTAGCGAGTCGAACCATGACCCAGCCCTATCTGGACATTCAACATCTCAACAAGCAGTTCGGTGCTTTTCAGGCCCTCAAGGGGATCTCTCTGACCATTCAACCGGGGGAGTTTATCTGCTTTCTCGGCCCCTCCGGCTGTGGCAAGACCACCCTGCTCAGAGCCATCGCCGGGTTGGATCTGCCGGACAGCGGCGAGATCTGGCAAGGGGGGCGCAATATCTCCCTGCTGCCGCCCCAGCAGCGCGATTTTGGCATCGTGTTTCAGTCCTATGCCCTCTTCCCCAACCTGACGGTGGCCCAGAACATCGCCTTCGGCCTTGAGAATCAGGGGCTGGCGCGGGATCTTATCAAGGAGCGGGTCGATCACTGGCTGGGGCTGGTGGATCTCACTGCCCAATCCCACAAATACCCGAGCCAGATCTCCGGCGGCCAGCAGCAGCGAGTGGCGCTGGCCCGGGCACTAGCCCTCTCCCCCGGCCTGCTGCTACTGGACGAACCGCTCAGCGCGCTGGATGCGCTGGTGCGCACCCACCTTCGCAGCGAGATCCGCGCCCTGCAGCAGCGCCTTGGCATCACCACCATCATGGTGACCCACGATCAGGAAGAGGCGCTGACCATGGCCGATCGCATCGTGGTGATGGAGGGCGGCCGCATCGTACAGGTGGGCACCCCGCAGGAGATCTACCACCAGCCTGCCAGCCGCTTCGTGGCTAGCTTTGTCGGCACCATGAACTTCCTCGACACCCTGGTGCTTAGCCCCACTCAGGTGCGCCTTAACGAACAACCGCTGACACTCGCCAACCGGGCAGTGGCGGGCAGCAAATTGCAGGTGGCGATCCGCCCCGAGGCGATCACCCTGAGTGCGCCGAGCGAGCCTTATCTTGGCCAGCACGGCATCGAAGCACAGATCGATCAGGTGGAGTTTCTCGGCGCCGCCCAGCGCCTGATCTGCACCGCCGACACCTATCTGGGCCCGCAGCAAATTCTGGTGGAGCGCCCGACCCACGAGCAGCCCAACCGCGAACAGGGTGGCTGGCGCAGCGGCATGCGCTGCTCGCTGCACTGGCCCGCCGGAGCGATGCAGCTGTTTGAAGGAGAGCGCCCATGACAGCCCCCTTCGCGACCTCCCCCCAGTTGCCGCCAGCGACAGCCCGGCAAGACTCTCGCTGGCAGCGGCTGCGTCGTGGCTGGAGTCGGGATCAGCTGCTGCAACTGATCCTGCTGGTGCTAGGCATCGCTCTGCTGGTGGGGGGCCTCTTGCTGCCGCTGCTCACCATGCTGCAAAAGAGCCTGCAGGATGAGAACGGTCTCTGGGTGGGCCTTGCCAACTTCAGCGCCTACTTCGACTCCCCTCATCTGGGGCGCACCATCGGTAACACCCTCTGGCTCGGGGTGCTGATCACCGCGCTGGTGGTGACCATCGCCTTTGGCTACGCCTATGCCCTCACCCGCACCTGCATGCCGGGCAAGAGCCTGTTTCGCCTCATCGGCCTTATTCCGCTGTTGATGCCCTCTCTGCTGCCCGCCATCAGTCTGGTCTACTGGTTTGGCAATCAGGGGATCGCCAAGGGGCTGCTCGGCGGCGAGAGCATCTACGGCCCCATCGGTATCGTCATTGGCCTTGGCTTCTGGTGCTTTCCCCACGCCCTGATGATCCTTATCACGGCGCTCGGTCAGAGCGATGCCCGCCTCTATGAAGCCTCCCGGGTGCTCGGCAGCAGCGGCTGGCGCACCTTTGTCACCGTCACCCTGCCCACCGCCCGTTATGGCCTGCTCAGCGCCGCCATCGCCGTCTTCACCCTCACCATCTGCGACTTCGGGGTGGCCAAAGTGATTGGCGGCCAATACAGCGTGCTGGCCACCGACATCTACCGGCAGGTGATCGGGATGCAGAACTTCTCGCTGGGGGCAGTGGCCAGCGTCACCCTGCTGCTGCCGGCGCTCTTGAGCTTTGCGCTGGAGCACAGGGTGCGCAGCAAGATGCAGGAGCAGAGCAGCACCAAGGCGGTGCCCTATCAGCCCAAACCCCATCGGCTGCGGGATCTGCTGGCGCTCGGTTGGTGCACGCTCTGGGCCCTGCTGTTTCTGGCACTGGTCGGGATGGCGGTTTACGGCTCACTGGTGCAGTTCTGGCCCTATAACCTGACACTGACGCTCGATCACTACGCCTTTGACAGCAACAGCGTCTATGGCTGGCAGCCCTTTACCAACACCTTGCAGTTGGGCCTCTACACCGCCGTTGTGGGCACAGTGCTGGTGATGGTGCTGGCCTGGGCGCAGGAGAAGGGGCGCCACTTCGCGCCGCTGCGCCAGTTGCTGCATCTGCTTGCCATGCTATCGCTGGCGGTGCCCGGCATGGTGCTGGGGCTGGGTTACATCTTCTTTTTCAACGGCAATCCGCTCTTTGGCAGCCTCTACGGCACTCTCTATGGCACTCTGCCGCTGATGGTGCTCTCCTGCGTCATCCACTACTACACAGTGGGTCATATGACGGCACTGACCAGCCTCAAGCAGTTGCCCAAGGAGCTGGAACTGGTGGCCATCTCCCTGCGAATTCCGCTCTGGAAGGCGTTCTGGCGAGTCACCCTGCCCGCCTCACTGCCGGCACTGCTGGAGATCTTTATCTATCTGTTCGTCAACGCCATGACCACCACCTCGGCGGTGATCTTCCTCTACTCGAGCGACAGCGTGCTCGCCTCCATCGCCGTGCTGAACATGGAAGATTCCGGCGATACCGCCGCGGCTGCCGCCATGGCCACCCTGATCCTGCTGGCCGCCGCCACCGTCAAGCTGCTCCAGCTCTTTTTGAGCCGCGCCCTGCTGGATCGCACCCAGCGCTGGCGCCACCAATAACCTTATCGAGGAGTCATTATGTCCACTCTCCCCTTCTGGCTGGCCGAAGCGCTCGCCGCCGAACAGCCCGCGCCCCCCACGCCCCTTCACGGCAACCACGAGGTCGATGTCTGCATCGTCGGCGGCGGTTTTACCGGGCTCTGGAGCGCCATCGCCCTTAAACAGGCCGAGCCTGCCTTACGCATCATGGTGCTGGAGAAAGATCGCTGCGGCAGCGGCGCCTCCGGGCGCAACGGCGGTTGCCTGCTCACTTGGTCGGCCAAATACCTGACCTTAAAGCGCCTCTTTGGCGAGCAGCAAGCGGCCTGGCTGGTGCAAAGCTCCGAGCAGGCGGTACACGAGATCGCCCACTTCTGCGAAACGCACAACATAGAGGCAGAACTGAGGGTCGAGGGCACCTGCTACACCGCCACCAGCGAGGCGCAGCGCGGCCTGATGGAGCCGGTATTGCAGGAACTCAAACGCGCAGGCCTTAACCAGTGGCAGACAATTGCGAAGAATGAGCTGGCGAGCCAGAGTGGCTCCCACGTTCATCTGGAGGGGCTCTACAGCCCCCACGCTGGCTCGGTGCAACCGGCACTCTTGGTGCGCGGCCTGCTGCGGGTAGCGCGGGAACTGGGGGTCGAGGTCTATGAGCACTCCCCCATGCAGCGCCTTGAGGCGGGCCAGCCAGCGCGGGTGCAAACGCCGCAGGGTGAGGTACGTGCCCGCAAGGTGGTACTGGCCCTCAACAGCGCCATGGTGCAGCACTTTCGCGAGTTTCGCCGCAGCATCGTGCTGGTCTCCTCCGATATGGTGATAACCGATCCCGCGCCGGATGCACTGGCCGCCCAGCAACTTGAGCACGGCCGCTCCGTGGTGGATGGCCGCACCTTTGTCCATTACTACCGCTCCACCCCGCAAGGACGGCTGATGCTGGGCAAGGGGGGCAACACCTTCGCCTTTGCCAACCGCCATCTGGCCGAGTTCGATGCCCCCAGCCGTTATCTTGCCCCCCTCACCCGCACCCTGCACCGCTTCTTTCCGGCGCTTAAAGAGGTGCCCATCGCCGCCAGCTGGTGCGGCGCCTCCGACCGCTCGGTGGATGGCCTCCCCTTCTTCGGCCACTGGCGAGGGCAGCCCAATATCGTCTATGGCCTCGGCTATTCCGGCAACGGGGTGGCCCAGAGCTGGATCGGTGGTCAAATCCTGGCGGCTTTGGTGAAAGATGAAGTGCAGGAATCAGACAAGCCGTGGCGCGACTGCGCGCTGGTAAGCGGCCCGCGCGGCTACTTCCCGCCCGAACCGTTTCGCTGGCTGGGGGCCATGGCGGTGCGCAATGCCATTCGGCGCAAGGAGCGGGCAGAGGATGAGAACCGCCCGGTGGCCTGGTATGACAAACAGCTGGCCAAACTTGCCGATGCCGCTGGCAAGGCAGACAAGTAAGCGCGCTGACGCCAATCCCGCACGGTTCAGCCCCGTCTGACTGCAACGAGCAAAACGCCGACCCGAGAGTCGGCGCTTTGCTATTGGCGCCGTCGGCCATCAGCGCGCCTTCTGATCCCGAGCGGCGAAAACCTGCGATCAGCTCCGGCTTTGCATCGCCCGGATCGGAAGGCATAGACAAGGCGCGGCACACACGGTACTCGACTTGCCGCCAACAGCACTGTTTCACCAACGAAACACTATCAATATACATCATCTCACTTGCGCAACAATCAGGCTGACAAAGCGCCGCCTTGCAGGGATATCGCGCCAGAGAGAACCACGCCGAAGAGACCCGCCGATCAGGGCAAAGAGCGCCAACCCGCTACGCTTGTACGCGCTTTATCGCCGCCACTTGTCGGCCGCCGGTACTTCCGTACCAATCAACAGCGCTGGCCTTGCCTGCCACACCCGCTCGGGGTTGGGCTCGGCAATGGCGGCGGCGATCAGCTGCTCGCTCCAGTGACGGTGCAGCAGCCATATCTGCTGGCCGAGATCCCCGTCGGCCCGGGTACACTGCTTGGTAACATCGGCGGAGCGATAGAAGTAGCGCACCAGCGTCGTGAGCTCGGGCTCCGGCCAGCGGCAGCCAAAGTCGCGCAGCAGGGATGACCAGAAATCAATCTGACCCCGTTCGTGCTGCTGCTCCAGCGCATGCAGCTCGGGGATGAGATCCATCGCATGCCAGAGGGCGCCATAGCCGACAAAGCGGCGCTCCAGCGCCTCCAGTGCCTCGTCGAGCAGCACCAGCGCCTGCGGCCAGCTGGTCGCCTGAATGCGGATCTGCTCCTGCGCCTCGCAGACCGCCGCCAGCCACCCCATGGCGAGGCGGCCGATGATCGCCTCCTTGTTGGGATAGAGGTGGTAGAGCGACTTGATCCCCACCCCCGCCCGATCGGCGATGGCGTTGGTATTGAGAGCAGTAAAGCCCTGCTCCTGCAACAGGCTCAGGGTCGCCTCCTCGATGCGGCTGGCCACCGCCTGACTGCGCTGCTGCTTGGGTTGCCGGCGCATGGCAAACGCCCGGGGTAACGGCCCCTCGGTCACTGACTCCTCTGACATCACTCCTCCCTGTTGTTGGCCCATCGGCAAGGCGCTCTGGCGGTAGATCTTGGTACCTCAGCCAAGCGGGGACTGCGCCCCGCTCGCCACCGATTGATGTGACATGGTAAACAAAACGTTAAATATTTGCAGCAATTGCTGGCATTTTTTGACCAAGCAGCCATAAAGAGATCTCGAAATGTGCAGTAAAAACTGCACAAAACCCGACCCTCAAGGAGATCACTGCATGGATTGCAAGGCACCACACCCCGCCCGTTCCCGCACCTTTTTGCTGCTCGCCCCGCTGCTGGCCGCCACGCTGGCGGGCTGTCAGCAGGGGCAGCCCCCCACCGCGGCACGCACTCTTTATCTCAACGGCAAGATCCACACCCAGGATGGCCAACGTCAGGTGGCAGAGGCCATGGTGGTGAGCGGCGGCCAGTTCCTCTATGTGGGCAACCGGCAGGGGGCCGAGGCGCTCAGCAACCCCGACACCCAGGTGGTGGATCTGCAGGGGAAGATGGTGCTGCCGGGACTGCACGACAACCATATCCACCTGTTTGGCACGGTGGCGCTCGATATGTGCGATCTCGACGGCAAACCGGTCGATCTCGGCGAGCTTGCGGCAAAGGTAAAGAGCTGCCTGCCCCGCTACGCTCCCAAGGCTGGCGACTGGCTGGTGATCAACCAGTGGTCCCCCTACGAGGGCAACACCCCCACCGCCGCCTATAAAACCGTGCTGGCAGCCCTCGATGCCGCCGCTCCCGACAACCCGGTGGTGCTGGCCGGGGTCGATGGCCACGCCAGCGCCTACAACTCGCGGGCACTGGCGCTGGCGACCGATAAAAGCGGCAAACAGGTGGGCTTCACCACCGCCACCCTGGCGCCGGGCGGCCTCTTTGCCCCCTTCAAACCCTATGTGGATCTCGATAGCGGCGTTATTCGCGAGGGTGCCCGCAGCGCTATCCCCTCCCCCGACAGCGGCCTGCTGAGCGCCCGTGACGAGCAGGCGGCGAACCAGTATCGCCAGATCCTGCCCGCCGTCTCGACCCTGATGGCCTCGCGCGGCATCACCAGCATTCAGGATGCCTGCGCCACCGACTTTATCCGCGATCGCCTGCGGGAGATGGAAGAGAAGGGGCTGCTCAATATGCGGGTCACCGCCGCCACCTGTTTTCACGAGGATGACTACAGCGGCAAGCTCGATATCGGCGGCCATCTGGCCAAGGCCAACCGGGTGCGCGACCAGTTTGCCGGCGATCCGCTGATCAAGGCCGATGCGGTCAAGATCTTTCTCGACGGGGTACTGGAAGGGGATCCCTTCAGCAAGCCCCCCTTCCTGCCCAACGCCGGTATGCTGGCCAACTACCAGACCCCCCACCTCGCCATGGATCAGGCAGGCGAGCAGGTCACCATCACCGCCAACAGCGAGGATGCTGGCAGCAATGGGCTAGTCAACTACCGCGCCGCCGAGCTCACCCGCTACGTAGGGGAACTCGACAAGGCGGGCTTTGGCATCCATATGCACAGCATCGGCGATCGCACCACCCGCATGGCCCTCGATGCGCTGGAGGCAGCCCGCGCCAGCAACGGCGATCACGGCATCCCCCACACCCTCGCCCATCTGCAGGTGGTGCATCCGGACGATCAGCAGCGGCTCGGCCAGCTTGGCCTCTACCTCACCTTCACCTACGCCTGGACCAACCCCCAGCCCGAATACGACATGCTGGTCACCCCCTTTATCCAGCCGACCCGCAAGGGGCAATCCCTGCACGAGGCGATGTACGATCCCAAGGGGTATCTCAAGCAGGCGCTCTATCCGGTGGCCAGCTCGCGCAAGGCGGGGGCCATTCTGGTGTCTGGCAGCGATGCGCCGGTCGACAGCCGCGATCCGCGCCCCTTCGCCAATATGGCCGCCGGGGTCAACCATGCGCCCCAGAGCGGCGATGACTTTCGGGCGAGCCAGCGTATCACCCTCGACCAGATGCTGGATGCCTACACCATCAACGGCGCCCGCGCGGTGCGCCAGCAGGCCGTGAGCGGCTCCATCGAAGCGGGCAAATCGGCCGACTTTATCGTGCTCGACCGGGATCTCTACCAGTTGGTCGCCAGCGGCAAACCGGAGCAGATCGCCGATACCCAGGTCACCCGCACCGTCTTTCGCGGGCAGACTGTCTTTAGCCAATAGGGTTCAGGCGGCATGGCGAGTGTGAGGATCTCTGCGACAGGGAGCTAAGCGCATATGCCGCCAGACCAGCGCCTCTTAAAAGCAACATGCCGACCTTTGGGTCGGCATTTTTACTTCGGGGTGTGATAGCCAGAACTGATAGCGAGGAAAGCTGCGCAAGGGTCAATGGTCTTGGGTTAACCTGCGTTCGGCTTGGCCCTTTGACCCGGATCGGAGGGACATTATCAACCAGCGTAGCCAGCTGGCTGGCCCCAAGCGGCGGCAAGATTGATTCACCAGCGAAACAACATCAGCCAACTTGGTTGCAACAGCGTAACAATCTGGGGTTACTCGATTCTGGCCGCAAGCAATGGTTGTGGCATACTGTCTTCCGGTCATCCGAATACACCTCGTTATTTAAATCTAAAAGCTCAAAATATCGCCAACCCATCTTCACCTTATTAACAAATTTATTGATCTCCGACTGCTTTTTGTCTTCATTCAGTTTGCATAGCTCACTGCGTCAGTTACCATGCTTCAATTGAAGACAAAATCAGCCTTCGTTGATGTTGTTCTCTACCGTGGCCTTTTCAATAAAGGTTATATTGGATTGTGACTTTAAGAGTTGGATTTCGTTTGAGTACTTATTATATTTCATACTTACATAACATTTTATCTTAATCTTCTTGGTATTATTTATGAGTCGCTGGATAGAAAATTTTGAAAACCATCCCTTCCAAGAAACTTGGTCTCAAATTTTATCGCTAAAAGATAGCATCAGTTCAGATGATAAAACAATCATCACAGACACAACCGAAATA
>NZ_CAWNWX010000005.1:33070-39795 GCF_963878195.1 Aeromonas sp. HMWF016 | reverse complement strand
GATAGGTGGGGTGTGTAAGCGCGGCGACGTGTTGAGCTAACCCATACTAATTACCCGTGAGGCTTAACCATACAACACCCAAGAAGTGTTTCTGGCCTTGTAGCGAATGAACGAACTACTCAGATTCAGTGATAGCGAAGCCAACAGGCAGTTCGTTATTCACGTCAGCTTTCTGGATTAAGATTTTGCCTGGCGGCAATAGCGCCGTGGAACCACCTGAACCCATGCCGAACTCAGAAGTGAAACGCGGTAGCGCCGATGGTAGTGTGGCATTCGCCATGCGAGAGTAGGACACTGCCAGGCACCCAACACGAAGAACCCCGCTCATCGAGCGGGGTTTTTTATTATCTGAAAATTACGCCCCCTTCCCAAAAATCCTCTATTTCCGCTAACCCATTCAATCACTTCGCTTTTTAATCCTTCTCTATTCACTTTTGTCGCACCAAAACCGAAAACCGGGGTGACCTTGCTCTCGCCTTTTGACTTGCCCGCCCGAGAGCTGGGCATAAAAAGTACAGAATGTGATGACTCTAGCTTTCTTGTAATCCCGCCTCTGCTTTAATTCCTCCGTCCACACTGATGGGCCAAGGAATCACAATAAATTAAGGAATAAAGAGATGTTCAAAAGAACAGTAACGATGATACTGGCGGCGGGAACCCTGGTATTAGGTGGTTGTGCATCTAATGGTGGAGCGGAACAGGCTGCAGACAACAGCGATTTTGGTGGCAAGTCCATCTATCTGCGCGGTGAGATGAACGACTGGATGGCGACTGATGCGAGCAAGGCGGTCAAGGTGGCCGACAAGCTCTACATGGCGAAAGGAACCCTCAAGAAAGAGTGGGCCCCCTACAAGTTCAAGTTTGCTGACTCTGGTTGGAGCTGTGGCACCAACTTCGGTTACAAGAGCCCGAGCGATGGCGTTGCCGTACTCGGTGGCGAGGCTGTGCCGGTCAATCCCTGTTCCAAATATGAGGATATGAAGTTCTCGCCGGATGCCGACGGGGTTTATGAGTTCTATCTGAATATGGCGGGTGATACGCCGACCGTTTACGTCAAGAAGCCCTGATCCATGTCTGAGTGTTAAATCTCTCAGTAAATTAATCAGTTAAGTGCCCTGGCGCAGAAACCTGCTGGCCAGGGCATTTTTTTAGGATAGAATCTGCGCCCTCATGGCAGCACCATCACTATATATTGTGTTGTTTTTTTTAATGGTGCTATTAGTTGTGTTTTCTACTACTGTCATGACGTTGATGCATTCATATAAGGTTGATTGAAAATGGCTAAATCCAACCCGGTGCTGGAGAGCGAAGCTGGCTCCCGCCTCATCCCCCTCCAGGAAACGTCCCTCGAGATCTGGGATAGCAAATATCGTCTCAAGAGCAAGGATGGACATCCTGTCGATGGCACTATCGACGAGACCTACCAGCGCGTTGCTCGTGCGCTGGCCGAGCAGGAGCGGGTGCCGGAGTCCTGGTATGAGCCTTTCCTGTGGGCACTGCGCAATGGTGCCATTCCGGCTGGCCGGATCACCTCCAACGCCGGGGCTTTTGAGCACAAGCCTGCCACTTCAACCATCAACTGTACCGTCTCCGGCACTATCGAAGATTCGATGGACGATATCCTCGGCAAGGTGCACGAGGCGGGGCTGACCCTGAAGGCTGGCTGCGGCATCGGTTATGATTTTTCGACTCTGCGTCCACGCGGTGCTTTTGTCTCCGGTGCCGGTGCCTACACCTCAGGCCCGCTCTCCTTCATGGATATCTACGACAAGATGTGTTTCACCGTCTCGTCAGCCGGTGGCCGTCGTGGCGCCCAGATGGGCACCATGGATATCCGTCATCCCGACGTGATCGAGTTTATTCAGGCCAAGCGTGAAGATGGCCGTTTGCGCCAGTTCAACCTCTCCCTGCTGATCACCGAAGATTTCGTCAAGGCGGTGAAAGAGGATGCGCCCTGGTCGCTGATCTTCCCCTACACCGCCAAAGAGGTGGAGCAGGATGGCATTGCACTGGACGATCCTGCTCAGGTGCTTTGGGCTGACTGGCCCAACAAGGAGGGGGTTGTCTTTAACGAGCTGGGGCAGGTCGCCTGTAAGGTCTACAAGACCCTGCCGGCACGCAAGCTCTGGAACGTTATCATGACCTCCACCTATGACTATGCAGAGCCCGGTTTCATCCTGATCGACAAGGTCAACCAGATGAACAACAACTGGTTCTGTGAGGAGATCCGCGCGACCAACCCCTGTGGCGAGCAGCCTTTGCCGCCTTATGGCGCCTGCCTGCTGGGTTCGGTCAACCTGACCCGCTTCGTTCGCGATCCCTTCACTGACAAGGCAGCTTTCGACTGGACCGCATTTCGCAAGGTAGTGGCCATCTTTACCCGCATGCTCGACAACGTGGTGGAGATCAACCAGCTGCCGCTGGCCAAGCAGCGCGAGGAGATCACTGCCAAGCGCCGCCACGGCATGGGCTTCCTCGGGCTTGGCTCGACCCTGACCATGCTGCAGATCAAGTACGGTTCTGCCGCGTCCGTCGCCTTCACCGAGCAGGTATCCCAGGAGCTGGCGATGACCGGCTGGCAGGAGTCCCTGCGTCTGGCCAAGGAGAAAGGCTCTGCCCCCATCATGGAGCAGGAGTTTGAAGTGACTGGCAAGATGCTGCGTCTGCGTCCCGAAATGGCTGCAGATGGCATCAAGGTGGGTGACAAGGTGAAGGGCAAGGTGCTGCATGCGCGCTACAGCCGCTATATGCAGCAGGTTGCCGAAGTGGATCCTGTGCTGGTCGCCGAGCTGGCCGAAGTGGGCGGGCGTTTCACCCACCACAGCAGTATTGCACCGACCGGCACGATTTCGCTGTCACTGGCCAACAACGCCAGCAATGGCATCGAGCCGAGTTTTGCCCACCACTACAGCCGCAACGTCATCAAGCCGGGCAAGAAGAGCAAGGAGAGCGTGGATGTCTACTCCTTCGAGCTGCTGGCCTATCGCGAGCTGGTGAACCCGTCCGCCATGCCGTATGCCGATGATGAGGCGAGCCGTCTGCCGGACTACTTCATTACTGCTGATGACATCACCCCGGCGCAGCATGTGGACATTCAGGCGGCGGCCCAGCGCTGGATCGACTCCTCCATCTCCAAGACCGCCAACGTGCCGACCGATTTCCTGTTCGAGCAGTTCAAGGACATCTACATGTATGCCTCGGACTCCGGCCTCAAGGGCTGCACCACCTTCCGCTTCAATCCGGAGGCCTTCCAGGGCGTGCTGGTGAAGGAGAAGGATCTGGAGAACACCCTGTACGATTTCACCCTGGAGGATGGCTCCGTCATCTCCGTCAAGGGGAACGAAGAGATCGAATACGATGGCGAGCTGCACACTGCCGCCAACCTCTACGACGCCTTGAAAGAAGGCTATTACGGTAAATTCTGAGAACGACATTATGGTCAAGAAGATCGACAAGAAAATCGTCGCCTACAAGGTGCGTACCAAGGATGAGCCGCAAGAAGAGCTGGCCCCGCAGGATGACGTGGTGCACATGCATGAAACCGTGCTGCGTCCGGAGCGACTGATGGGCACCACCTACAAGCTGAAAACGCCGGAGCATGTCTCCGAGCACTCGTTGTTCATCACCATCAACGACATTATTCTCAACGAGGGCACGGTTCACGAGACTCGCCGTCCATTCGAGATCTTCATCAACTCCAAGAGCCTGGAACACTACCAGTGGATCGTGGCGCTGACCCGCATCATCTCCGCGGTATTCCGCAAAGGAGGGGATGTGACCTTCCTGGTGGAGGAGCTGCGTTCCGTGTTTGATCCCAAGGGCGGTTACTGGAACAAGGGCAAGTACGTTCCATCGCTGATCGCCGAAATTGGCAACGTGATCGAGAGCCATCTCACCGAGATCGGCATGCTCAAGGCAACCGGGCTGGACGAACATCAGCAGGCGTTTCTGGCCGAGAAACAGGCCGAGTTGAAAGCCGCCCAGGAGGCCGAAGAGCAACAGGCTGGCAGCGGTTTCCCGGCCAATGCGGCGCTCTGCTACAAGTGCCACACCAAGGCTCTGGTGCTTAAGGATGGCTGCATGACTTGCCTCAATTGCGGCGACTCCAAATGTGGTTAATCCGCTAGATAAATAAAAAGACCGGCCCGATGGCCGGTTTTTTTATTGCTGCTTTTCTGTTCGAACGATTCTGGTGATGCAAGTGATTTGTTGCGTGATAGTAAAATCGAGCGTAGCGTTGAAGGTAATAAAACTGTCACGGGCGTGTGGTTTCAATGACATCCGAGATTCACACACGTGGCCCTTCAGTGCCAAGGAGGATGCTTATGGACAATACGGACCGAAAGCTGTTTATCCTGGATACCAACGTTCTGCTTCACGAACCCCTCGCTATCTACTCCTTCAAAGAGCACGATGTGCTCATTCCCATGACGGTGCTGGAAGAGCTCGATAACATCAAGGATCGCCACAAGGATGTCAGCCGCGACGCGCGGGTAGCCATCCGTGCGCTGGAAGATGTGTTCCGCGATGCGACTCCGGAGCAGATTGCGCAAGGAGTACCGCTGGCCGGCGAGGCGAGCGGTCATATCTGCATTTTCAGCGATCACCATCTGCCGCAGGATGCCGAGGTGTTCACCGACAAGGAGGCCGACAACCGCATCATCAACGCGGCCCTCTATCTGCAGAAGCATGAGTTGAAGCGTCAGGTGGTGCTGGTCACCAAAGACATCAACATGCGCCTCAAGGCCAAAGGGGCCGGTCTTGCCCACGTCGAGGATTACCGCAGCGACCAGCTGATCGACGATATTCGCCTGCTGGCCAAAGGCTTTCAGGTTGTGCCCGGCAGCTTCTGGGAGCGGGTTGGCGAGTGCGAGAGCGAGACCCACGGCCGCGACACCATCCATGTGATCGATGCCAATTTGCTGGAAGGTGTTCACGTCAATCAGTACCTGATCGACGAGGAGAACTTCTTCGCCGCCCGGGTGCTCAGCCACGATGGCCAGAAGATCCGCATCAAGGATCTGGGTCGCGAGCGGCTGATGTCCCGCAAGGCGTGGGGAGTTCATCCCAAGAACGTCTATCAGGGGATGGCGCTGGATGCACTACTCGATCCACACATCGATCTGGTGATCCTGACTGGCCCGGCTGGTTGCGGCAAAACCTTGCTGGCCATGGCTGCCGCGCTGGAGCTGGTGATCGAGAAGGGGATCTACGAGAAGGTGATCGTCACTCGAAATACCCCGGAAATTGCCGAGAGCATCGGCTTCCTGCCCGGTACCGAGGAAGAGAAGATGATGCCCTGGCTGGCGGCGGTAACCGACACTCTGGAAGTGCTGCACAAGCAGGACGAGAACATGAGCGGCTCGCTCAGTTACATCATGGAGAAGGCCAATATCCAGTTCAAATCGGTCAACTTTATGCGCGGGCGCAGCATCCAGAACACCTTCGTGCTGCTGGATGAGTGCCAGAACCTGACCGCATCCCAGATCAAGACCATCATCACCCGCTGCGGCGAGGGCACCAAGATCGTCTGCTCTGGCAACCTGGCTCAGATCGACTCCAACTACCTGAGCCCGGTGACCTCGGGTCTGACCTACATCGTCGAACGTTTCAAGGATTTCGACGGCAGTGCCAACATCTTCCTCAACGGGGTGGTGCGCAGCCGACTGGCTTCGTTCGCCGAGGAAAACCTCTGATTAAACTGAATATTTCCAGATGCAAAGGGAGGCCAATCGGCCTCCCTTTTTGATCCCGGCGCAATTTTGTGCCGATGGCTATTGACCAAGGTAGCGCAGCAGCCCCGGGTGGTTGCTGTGTTGCAGGATATCCGGCTTTCCCTGCAGAGCGATGCGGCCCTCATCTACGAACAGCACCTGATCAGCAATCAGCTGGGCATCTTCCGGGTTGTGGGAGACCATCAGCACGGTAATGCCTTGCTCGCAGGCGAGGCGAGCCACTTCGGCCAGCATTTCCCGACGCAGGGCAGGATCGAGTGCCGAGAAGGGCTCATCCAGCAGCAGCAGCGGTTTTCCACGCACCAGCGCCCGGGCCAGACCTACCCGCTGTTGTTGGCCACCGGAGAGCTGCTCCGGTAGGCGGTTTAGCATCTCGCCAAGGCCAACCCGTGCGGCTGCATCGATCACCTGTGCCCGTTGGGCGGCACTCAGGCGCAGACCCGGGTGCAGGCCGATAGCGATGTTGTCGAACACCGACAGGTGCAGGAACAGGTTGTGATCCTGAAACAGGGTGGTGACTGGCCGCTCGGCCGGGCCCAGCGGCAACAGATCTTCGCCATCGAAGCTGAGGCTGCCTGACTCCACCGGCACGAAACCGGCGATCATCCCGAGCAAGGTCGACTTGCCTGCGCCGCTTGGGCCAATCAGTGCGGTGATCTCCCCTTTGGGCAGCTTCGCGCTGAAGCTGACGCGCCAGTCGGGGTAGCTGGTCACCAGCGTATCAATGTTCAGCATGTTTTCCTCCAAGTCCCCGTTCCACCAGCCAGAACAGGGAGAAACAGAGCGTCAGCAGCAGCAGGGCGGTGGCGGCCGCCTCGGTCAGCCGGTAACTGCCGAGCTGCTGGTAGAGCAGCCAGGGCAGGGTGGTGAGCTCCTGACTGCCAAACATGGCGATGGCGCCAAGATCCCCCAATGAGAGGATCATCGACAGTGCCATCGCCAGCGCCAACGGACGGCGCAACAGTGGCCACTCCACCAGCCGTAGGCGAT
>NZ_CAWNWX010000005.1:0-33060 GCF_963878195.1 Aeromonas sp. HMWF016 | reverse complement strand
GGCCACGTACCCCCAGACTGTCCGCCAGCCGGTCATACTGGCGCACCACCAGCTGCATGGGGGCGGAGAGGGTGCGCAGCACATAGGGTAGCGCCATCAGGGCGTTGACCAGCACCACCAGCCAGGGGCCGAGGGCGAACACGTCGGCAAAGGGCATAAACAGAATGAAGAGACCGGTAGAGAGCACCACGGCCGGGATCATCAGGATCACCGAGCCGCTGGCCTCCCACAGGGCTGCAGCCCGTCGCTTGCGAGCCCGTACCCGCAGATGACGGCTGGTGAGCAGCAGCGCGCCGCCGAGCAGGGTGGCCAAGGCACCGGCTGCCAATGCAATCAACAGCGACTGACCGCTCGCCTGCCACAGCTTGGCGGAAGTGAGCGCAGTCAGCAGGCCGGGGTGGAGGCCGGCGACGACGATGGCCAGCAGCGGCGGCAGAAAGATGGCGAGACCGATGCAGAGCGAGAAGAGATCCACCACAGCCGTGCCCGGCTGATGGCGATCCGGCCGCAGACAGGGACGACGGGGTGTCACCCGACTGGCTGGCGTAGTTTGCAGCTTGTGCTGCAGGAGCAGCAGGGTGGCGGTCAGGATGAGCTGCACCAGCGCCAATCCGCCAGCGGTGGCGAGATCGAAGTCAAAGCGCAGCGCCTGATAGACAGCCACCTCCAGGGTGGTCGATTTGGGGCCACCGCCCAGCGCCAGCACGGTAGTGAAGCTGGTGAAGCAGAGCATAAAGATGAGGCTGGCCAGCCCGGGCAATATGCCGCGAATGAGCGGCCACTCCAGCAGCCGGAAGATATGGGATGAGCGCATGCCGAGCTGGCTGGCGAGGCGCCAGCTCGATTCGGGGATACTCTCGATGCTCTGCAGGATGAGACGTGCCGCCAGCGGCATGTTGAAGAAGACATGGGCCAGCAGAATGCCGAACAGGCCGTAGAGATAGTTGCCGGGATCCAGCCCCAAGCTGCGCAGCAGTTGCGGTAGCCACCCCTGTTTGCCATGAACCGCCACGATGCCGAAGATGGCGATGATGACCGGCAGTACCAGCGAGAGACCGAACAGCTTGATCAGCAGGGTTCGGCCAATGAAGCGGCGCCGAGCCAGCGCGCGGGCCACCGGAATGGCGAGCCCCAGGCTCAGCAGGGTGGAGAGCAGCGCCTGCCAGAGGCTGAAGCCCAGCACATGGCGCAGATAGGGGTCTGCCAGCAAAGTGCGCGGCGCCAGTGAACCGGCCTGCCACAGCAGGGCCGCCAGCGGCCCGAGAGACAACAGCAGGATCAGCAGGGTGGCTGCACTGCCCGGCAGCCACCAGAGGGGGCGATCCTGTTGCTTCAGAGCGAGCTGGCTCACTGGGCGACGGCTTGCAGCCATTCGCGGATCCACCCTTTGCGATTGGCGGCCACCTCATCGGCACTGAAGGCGAGCGGCTTGGCTACGGTGATCATCTGCTCGAAGCCCTTGGGCAGTGGCGTGTCGATCACCGGATACATCCAGTTGCCGGTCGGGATCTCGCTCTGGAAGGCGGGGCTCACCATAAATTGCAGGAACTGGTCAGCCAGCTTCTCCTGTTTGGCGCTCTTCAGCTTGGCGGCCACTTCCACCTGACGGTAGTGACCCTCCTCGAAGGCGGCAGCCTGATACTGAGGCTTGTTCTCGGCAATCAGGTGGTAAGCGGGGGAGGTTGTGTAGGAGAGCACCATGTCCGCCTCGCCATCGAGGAACATGCCATAGGCCTCGGACCACCCCTTGGTGACGGTGACCGTCTTCTTGGCCAGCTTGGCCCAGGCTTCAGGAGCCTTGTCACCATAGACAGACTTCATCCACAGCATCAGCCCCTGTCCCGGGGTAGAGGTACGGGGGTCCTGATAGATCACCTTGAGATCAGGGCGTTCCACCAGCTCTTTCAGGCTCTTGGGCGGCTGTTTGAGCTTCTCCTTGTCGTAGACGAAGGCGAAGTAGCCGTAGTCGTAGGGGACAAAGGTGTCATCCTGCCAGCCACCCGGCACCTTGATGCCATCCAGCTTGGCGGGATGGGGGGCGAACAGGCCGCTCTGCTTGGCTTCACTGATGAGTGCATCATCCAGCCCCAGCACCAGGTCGGCCTTGCTGTGGTTGCCCTCCAGTCGCAGCCGGTTGAGGATGGCGACGCCATCTTCGAGGGGAACCAGATTGAGGGTACAGCCGCACTCCTTCTCGAAGGCTTGCTTGATCTTGGGACCGGGCCCCCAGTCGGCAGTGAAGGAGCTGTAGGTGTAGACGGTGAGGGTGTCGGCGGCGAAAGCCTGAGCCGAGAGCAGGCTGGTGGCGACCAGCAGCAGGGTTTTCATCAAGGGCACTCCATTATGAGGTGCCAGCGGATGAGGGCGCAAAAAATGAGCGCCGTGCCTCAAATTCCTCCGCCAGCATTATCTGGATCAGGTTCACGGGTATAATCTCAGCGGTAAACCGCACCCCGTTTGAGAAACGCACCGCATTGTATTAACGTTCTTTTGGGTAGACCAGCACAATTGTGCGCTGCCCATGAGATGATTCCCACTCAACAGAGGATCTTCGCGTGCTTACCAGTACCAAGGAAAGACGTGCCTTTGCACGTATGGTCATCAATGCTCCGGTTACCGTCTATCAGCAGCATCAGGTACTGGAGGGCATCTGTCGGGATCTCAGTGCCAACGGCATGGGGATCTCGGTGGCGGAACACCAGCTTGATACAACCCAGCCGATCCGGATCAGCCTCGCAACCAACAACAACCTGCTTCCACCTTTCGAAGCCCATGCCCGGATCATTCGGGTGTTGGAGGAGGAGACCGGATTGCTGCTGGCGGTAGAGTTTCAGCCTTTGGGCTGAACCGGTTGTACACTCAACTGCTTGCCATCGACCAGCGTTTTGCTGGTCGATGCTATTTGGCCAGCCGGTAATGCGGCAGGGCCGGTAGGTTCGAGCAGCAGATAGGATTGTCCCTGCCAGCTGATGGTGGCATCACCCGGTTTGGCAGGCAGGTCGACCGCCAGCATCGCGTGGCCCGGGATAAAGACCATGGCCTGTTTCAATTCGGGAAAGAGCTGGGCCAGCAGGGCGGCCATCAGGGTCACCTTGCTGTCGCAATCGCCGCGGTTCTGTTCCAGCACCTGACGGGGAGTGAGAAACCCCTTGCCCTGCCGTCCGTTCAGACTGTCCAGCTGCTGGTAGGGGATGCTCTGGATAAAGGCGAGCATCTCGGCCACGGTTTTCTGGCGCGCTTCCGGCTCGCTGCCCCCCTGCTGTTTCAACTGCTCAGCCAGCGGCGCCACCGTGCTGCGGCTCTCCAACGCAATGCGAACATGGTCCTGCTTCACCGCCAGCTGGCCATCCGGTGGCGTGAAGTACTGGAAGTAGTGTTTGGTCAGCCACGCCTGCTCCTCTTTGCCCCGTTGCGCTTCCAGCCAGGCCATGGCCTCTTTGGCTTTATCCTGATTGTGACTTTTCAGATGCAGTTCGAGGGAGGGGCGGGAGAGGGTGAACTGCACCTCGGGGTAGTTCTCGCGTACCCCGCGCAGCAGGGTTTGCAGTACCTCCTCCTCCATCCGTGCCGGACGATAGGCGATAAGGGGGGGAAGCTTGCCTTGCTCCAGCCGATAGGTGAGCTGGCGGGGTTTGCCTGCGCTATCTTGCCAGCCGACGTTGATCTGGCCGAGGCTGTTGGTGAAGTAGGTCTGGGCGGCTGCAACCGGCAGCGCCAGCAAAGTGCAGAACAAAAGTATCGCCGTCGTTCTCTTCATCGTCCTTATCCTGTCTTGAGGCCGCATCCCTGGCCTGTTTGGTGAAGTGCATTACCGGAAACAAAAGAGGGAGCCGAAGCTCCCTGTTGATTCTACTCGTTTTTTTGCAACTGGCGCGTTAAATCCAGCTCGGCTGCTTCGCTTCAAAAGCGCTGATGGCAGCCTCGTGCTGCAGGGTCAGGCCGATGGCATCCAGTCCGTTGAGCAGGCAGTAACGGCGGAACTCGTCGATCTCGAAACCGAAGCTGAGCTCACCGGCGCGCACCTGATTGGCCTCCAGATCCACTTCGAGCTCGATGCCCGGCTGGCTGGCAACCAGTTGGAACAGGGCCTCGACCTCCTCCTCTTTCAGGCGCACCGGTACCATGCCATTGTTGATGGCGTTGCCGTAGAAGATGTCGGCAAAGCTCGGGGCTATGATGGTCTTGAAGCCGTAGTCGGCCAGCGCCCAGGGGGCGTGCTCGCGACTCGACCCGCAGCCGAAGTTCTCGCGGGCCAGCAGGATACTGGCACCGGCGAATTGCGGCTGGTTGAGCACAAACTCGGGGTTGGGCTGCTGGCCGGCATCGTCGAGGAAGCGCCAGTCGTGGAACAGGTGCTTGCCAAAACCGATACGGTTGACCTTCTGCAAAAACTGCTTGGGAATGATGGCGTCGGTGTCGACGTTGGCGCTGTCGAGGGGGACGACGATCCCTTTATGCTGTTTGAATCCTGTCATCGCTGTTTCCTCTTACAGTGCGCGAATGTCGGCGAAGTGGCCGGTGACGGCGGCGGCGGCGGCCATGGCCGGGCTCACCAGATGAGTGCGGCCAGCACGGCCCTGACGCCCTTCGAAGTTGCGGTTACTGGTGGAGGCGCAGCGCTCTCCCGGTTGCAGCCGGTCGTTGTTCATGGCCAGACACATGGAGCAGCCGGGCAGGCGCCACTCAAAACCGGCCTCGATGAAGATCTTGTCGAGCCCCTCGGCTTCGGCCTGTGCCTTCACCTGCTCGGAGCCCGGCACCACCAGCGCCTGCACGCCAGCGGCGACCTTGCGACCGCGGGCGATGGCGGCTGCGGCGCGCAGATCCTCGATGCGGCTGTTGGTGCAGGAACCGATAAATACCTTGTCGATGGCGACATCGGAGAGCTTCTGGCCCGGTTGCAAATCCATGTAGGCGAGTGCCTTGCGGGCGGACTGCTGCTCCATCAGATCAGCAAACGACTCTGGCGCCGGAATGGGGTCACCCACGGCAATAACCTGACCCGGGTTGGTGCCCCAGGTGACCTGCGGGGCGATGTCGACGGCATCCAGCACCACTTCTGCATCAAACTTGGCATCGTCGTCGCTCTTGAGGCTCTGCCAGTAGGCGATGGCCCGCTCCAGCGCCTCGCCCTTGGGGGCAAACTCCTTGCCACGGATGTAGTCGATGGTGGTCTGGTCGGGGGCGATCATTCCCGCCTTGGCGCCCAGTTCGATGGCCATGTTGCACACCGTCATCCGCCCTTCCATGGTGAGCCCTTCGATGGCTTCGCCAGCGAACTCCACCACGTAGCCAGTACCACCGGCGTGGCCAACCTTGCCGATAATGGCCAGCACCACGTCCTTGGCGCTGATCCCCTCGGCCAGCTTGCCGTTGACCGAAATCCGCATGGTCTTGGCGCGGCCCTGTTTCAGGGTCTGGGTGGCCATCACATGTTCCACTTCGGAAGTGCCGATGCCGAAGGCCAGCGAGCCGAAGGCGCCGTGGGTGGCGGTGTGGGAGTCGCCGCAGACGATGGTAGTGCCGGGCAGGGTGATGCCGAGCTCGGGGCTCATCACATGGACGATCCCCTGATATTTGTGGTTGAGATCGTAGAGGCGAACCCCGAACTCTTTGCAGTTGGCGGCCAGCGTCTCCATCTGGATACGGGCCATCTCGCCGGAGGCCGCGATGTCCTTGGTGGTGGTGGAGACGTTGTGATCCATGGTGGCCCAAGTCAGATCCGGGCGGCGCAGTTGGCGGTTCATGGCGCGCAGGCCGTCAAATGCCTGCGGGCTGGTCACTTCATGTACCAGATGGCGGTCGATGTAGATGAGGGGCGTTTCGCCTTCCACTTCTCGTACCACATGGGCGTCGAATACTTTCTGATAGAGGGTCTTGGCCATTGCTTCTCTCTTCCTTGTTATCTGTTCTTCAGCTCAGATCCGGGCGGCGATCTGGTCGCCCATGGTGGTTGTGCTCTGCACCGGATGGCGGGCGCTGGCCTGATGCAGGTCGGCGGTGAAGTAACCTTCGGCCAGGGTCTGGGCCACGGCCTGCTCGATGGCCTGGGCGGCAGCTTCCTGACCCAGGCTGTAGCGCAGCATCAGGGCGGCGGAGAGGATCTGGGCGATGGGGTTGGCTATCCCTTTGCCGGCGATATCCGGGGCCGAGCCGCCGGCCGGTTCGAACAAGCCGAAACCTGATTCGTTGAGGCTGGCAGAGGGGAGCAGCCCCATGGAGCCGGTGATCATGGCGCACTCGTCGGAGAGGATGTCACCAAACAGGTTGGAGCAGAGCAGCACGTCGAACTGGGACGGATCCTTGATGAGCTGCATGGTCGCGTTGTCGATGTACATATGGTTCAGTTCGACGTCGGGATAATCCTTGGCGACTTGCGTCACCACCTCGCGCCACAGAATGGAGGAGGCGAGTACGTTGGCCTTGTCGATGGAGGTGACCTTGCCACGGCGCACACGAGCCGACTCGAAGGCGATCTTGGCGATGCGCTCGATTTCGAAGCGGTGGTACACCTCGGTATCGAACGCCTTCTCGTTCGCTCCTTCTCCCTCGCGCCCTTTGGGCTGGCCGAAGTAGATGCCACCGGTCAGCTCGCGCACACAGGCGATGTCAAAACCGCGATCGGAGATATCGGCGCGCAGGGGCGAGAACTGCTCCAGACCGGTGTAGATGCGGGCTGGGCGCAGGTTGCAGAACAGTTTGAAGTGAGCGCGCAGGGGCAGCAGGGCACCGCGCTCCGGTTGCTCGTTGGGTGGCAGATGTTCCCATTTCGGGCCGCCGACCGAACCGAACAGCACGGCATCGGATGCTTCGCAACCAGCGATGGTGCTCTGCGGCAGCGGGGTGCCATGGTTGTCGATGGCGATGCCGCCCACGTCATGGCGATCATACTCGAGGGCGAAACCGAACTTGGCCTGCACCTTCTCCAGCACCTTGACGGCCTCGGCCATCACTTCCGGGCCAATGCCGTCACCCGGCAATACTGCGATCCGATAACTGCTCATACTGTCTCCGTCTTGATTGTGTTATTGCGTTCCATCTGCTCGGCCACCTGATCGGCGCGCCAGATGCTGTTGATCACATGCAGCAGGGCATGGGCTGAGGATTCGATGATGTCGGTGGCCAGCCCCATGCCGTGGAATTTGCGGCCTTTGTATTCGGCGACGATATCGACCTGACCGAGGGCATCTTCCCCTTCGCCCTTGCTCTTGAGGGCATATTTGTCGATGCGGATCTCGTAGCCGGTGATGCGATTGATACATTGGTAGACCGCATCCACCGGGCCGTTGCCGGTGGCGGCCTCACTGACCAGCTCGCCACCCACCTTGAGCTTGACCGAGGCGGTCGCCATCACCGAGCTGCCACTCTGCACGCCGAGGTACTCCAGCTTGAAGTGCTCCGGCTCCTCGTGGATCTGGCTGAAGAAGGCGAGCGCTTCGAGGTCGTAGTCAAACACCTGACCTTTCTTGTCGGCCAGAGTGAGGAACTTGGCGTAGAGATGGTCGAGGTCGTAGCTGCTCTCGGCGTAGCCCATGGACTCCATCCGGTGTTTGATGACGTGGCGACCGGAGCGGGAGGTCATGTTGAGGTTGTTCTGGGTCAGGCCAATGCTCTCGGGGGTGATGATTTCATAGGTATTTTTCGCTTTGAGCACGCCATCTTGATGGATGCCGGAGCTGTGGGAGAAGGCGTTGGCTCCGACGATCGCCTTGTTGGGCTGCACCGGCATGTTGCAGAGCTGGCTGACGAGGGTGCTGGTGCGATGAATTTCGCTGTGACGGATGTTGGTGTGCACCCCGAGCAGATCGGCGCGGGTCTTCAGGATCATCGCCACCTCTTCCAGCGAGCAGTTGCCCGCCCGCTCGCCGATGCCGTTGATGGTGCACTCGATCTGGCGAGCCCCCATCTGCACCGCGCCGATGGAGTTGGCTACCGAGAGGCCAAGGTCGTCGTGGCAGTGGACTGAGATGATGGCCTTGTCGATGTTTGGCACCCGGTTGAACAGGGTATGGATGATGCCGGAGAATTCGGTCGGCACCGTGTAGCCCACGGTATCCGGAATATTGATAGTGCGGGCGCCCGCCTTGATGGCGGCCTCCACCATGCGGCAGAGGTTATCGATGGGGGTGCGGCCCGCATCCTCGCAGGAGAACTCCACATCGTCGGTGTAGCGCAGCGCATGCTTGATGGCGCTGGTGCCCATCTCCAGCACATCCTCGAAGCTCTTTTTCAGCTTGCTCTCCACATGGATGGAGGAGGTGGAGATGAAGGTGTGGATACGAAAGGCGTCGGCAACCCGCAAGGCCTCACCGGCGGCGTCGATATCCTTGGCCAGGGCGCGGGCCAGGGCACAGACTCGGCTGTTCTTGATGTGGCGGGCGATGGTCTGCACCGAGTGAAAATCGCCGGGAGAGGAGACCGGGAAGCCTACCTCCATGACGTCGACACCGAGCCGCTCCAGCGCCTGGGCAATCTGCAGCTTCTCCTTGACTGTCAAACTGGCCGCCAGGGCCTGCTCACCATCACGCAAGGTAGTATCGAATATGATGACCCGATCTGACATGTGACTTCCCTCTTCCTAAGTTCGGTGACGTGCATCCTGCGGCGGCATAAAAAAACCCGTGCAGGGTGCACGGGTTTTTGTAAATTCCGGCTATGCCTTAGCCCGGCTACAAGGATCCCGCGCGAGTTAACGCGATTAGGGAGATTAGTAGTAGCGGGGCGGCAATACGCATGACGTTGTTGTCCTTGCAGTCGATAACGCCTTTACCAATATCGAGATTTTTATGCTGTGTCAACACGCGCAGTCAGGGGAAATCTGCTGAGATATTTAATCGGATTGTAAAGGATTGCAAATTTCCTTGTCCCATATTCGGCTCATGACGGATTATCTGGTCATTCCTGCTGTGCTCTCTATCTCTGCACAACCAGATCGACTTATCAGCATTGGCTGAATTTTCTGAGGTGTTAAATGGAAAAACGTAGACCAGGTCGTCCGGTCGGACGTTCTGACATTCGTGACAAGTTGCTTGCTGCCGCCCGTGAGCGTTTTCTCAATACTCCCTATAGCAAGGTAACTACACGCGAAATCGCGGAGCTGGCTGGCTCCAACTTGGCGATGATCCACTACTACTTCGGCAGTAAAGAGGGTCTTTACAAGGCGGTACTGGGTGATGTGGCCGAGCCGCTTGACCATGCCTGGCAAGATGAACACAGCAACCACAGCCTCAACGAGCTGCTCAACACCTACTATCAGGTGATGGCGCCCAATAGCGAGCTGACCTCCGCTATCTCCAGCGCATTGTCGACCGAGAAGAGCCCGGGTCGGGATTTTGTGCTGAGCCGCCTGCTGGAGCGTCAACTGCCGCAGTTTGACGCCTTGCTGGAAACCATGAAAACCAACGGCGAGCTGGGTGACAATCTGGACCCCGAGATGCTGAAGATCTCCTTCCTCAGCATGATGTGGCAGCCGTTCGTGATGAAAGATCTTTACGAACAGGTATTTGGCCTGAAAGTGGACGAACAGTTCATGGCTCGTCTGGCGGATCACAACTGCCGCCTGATGGAGACCGGCTTGCGCGGCAATCACTGATAACCGCACAACCCATCGATTAAAAAGGGGCCGTTTGGCCCTTTTTTTCATAAATCTGTTATCCCCCGTTCAACACCCTGTCATCCCGCCTCCCTACTCTGCAACGAGATCTCGGGGAAGGAGGGGTTATGAACAAGATCCAGCAATGGGACCTGCAGGTATGCCGGGTCTGTCTGCTGCACACCTACAGCCGGCAGCAAGCCAGGGTGAGTCGCCTTGTCTCCCGTACCGGTGACGGCCCGCTTTACGCCGTGTTGGCCGCCCTGCTCTGGTGGCAGGGGGAGAGTGAACGCGAGCTGGTGAAGCTGGCGCTGCTCGCCTTTGCCATCGAACTGCCGCTCTATCTGCTGCTGAAAAATAGCCTGAAACGGCAACGGCCAGTCGGCTTGCCGGTCTTTATCACCCCCTCCGATCGTTACAGCCTTCCCTCAGGCCATACCGCAGCCGCCTTCTTGATGGCCACCATACTGGCGACCGGTTTTCCGCTCTGGGCACCGCTGCTGTTTGGCTGGGCGGCGCTGGTGGGGGCATCCCGGCTGTTGCTCGGGGTTCACTACCTGAGCGATCTGGTGGCAGGCGCCCTGCTGGGTGGCGCCTGCGCCCTGATGGCCCTCTGCTGGAGTCAGGGATGAAGATACTGTTTGGCGTGCAAGGCACCGGCAACGGCCATATCAGCCGCAGCCGCACCTTGGCCAGGGCGCTGCGAGCGGCCGGGGTCGAGGTGGATTATCTCTTCAGCGGGCGACCCGCTGACCGCTACTTCGATATGGAGGAGTTCGGGGAGTACCGCACCTTTGCCGGGCTCACTTTTGTCAGCCATGAGGGGCGGGTCTCGCCGTGGCGTACCCTGCAGGCGGCGTCGCCGCTCGTCTTCTGGCGGGATCTGCAAAGGCTTGACTGCAGCGGTTATGACCTTGTAGTGAGTGATTTTGAGCCGTTAACGGCCCACGCCGCCCGCCGCTGTGGCATCCCGAGCCTTACCGTCAGTCATCAGGCCAGCTTCAACTGGCCGATCCCCCGCTGGGGTGAAGATGGCTTGAGTCGCCAGCTGATGCGACACTTTGCGCCGGTCAATCAGCCGCTCGGGCTGCACTGGTTTCACTTCGGCCAGCCGATTTTGCCACCGGTGATCGATCCTGTTCGTGTGATGCCTGATAACGGAGAGATCCTGGTTTATCTGCCGTTCGAGCAGACCGAGGCGATCGCCGCCCTGTTGTCCCGCTTTGGCCAGCAGCGCTTTGTCTGCTTTCACCCAGCCATTCGCAGCCCCAGCCAGTGGCGCAACCTGCGCTTTGAGCCCCCCTCGCGCCCCGCTTTTCTCAATGTGCTGGCCGGTTGTCGCGGCGTCATCTCCAATGCCGGCTTCGAGCTCGCCTCCGAGGCGCTCAGCCTCGGCAAGAAGCTGCTGGTCAAGCCCCTTGGCGGCCAGTTCGAGCAGCTGACCAACGGCAAGACTCTGGAGATGATGGGGCTGGCGACCCTGATGGATTGCCTCGATGCCAATCTGGTGCGCAGCTGGCTCGACAGCGCCTCGCCGGGGACTGTTTGCTACCCCGATGTGGCGCGGGAGCTGGCCAGCTGGCTGGCAGCAGGGGCCGAGGAGAGCATCTCCTCTCTGTCACGTCGGCTCTGGGGGAGGACGCTTTTTCCCGAAGAGGTGAGCGATCGCCTGAGCGAGCTGGAGGGTGGTGAAGGTTTGTCTGGCTGCTGGTTATCGCAAGTGAGCGCGGTTGACTAGACTGAAAGGCGATCCCACCAAGGAGAGGATGGAGCAAATGCGCTTTACCAATGAAAACGGCGAAGTCATGAACCTGGCTGACAATCTCACCCTGCACGAGCTGCTCGATATGGGTGTCAGCATCTCGGTCAGTGAAGAGACCGATCCGGATCAGCAGATCTGGTTGGCCGAGCCGGAAGATGACCACTAGATCGCTCTGCTGCCACAAAGCCCGCCCCTGTCGGCGGGCTTTTTTATTGCCATTTTTTCACCTGCAAGCACAATTCTCTGCCTATCTGCGTGACATCTTCCCGTTTCTGTTACCGCAGCTCTTATAGCTGGGCACAGTCTGAAATGTCTGACTGGAACCCGCCGACAAAGCCGTGGACAAGCGTTCATTGGCGGGTTAAGTTGGTTTTTCACCCGATTTTCGGGTCAATGACGGAAAAATCCTTTTTTTCACCTGTCGACGGGGCTGAATTGGGCCGATCTGCCTTCAGATAACAACAAGAAACGGATCGGGCTGTGCCGGGAAGCACGGCATCGTCGGCGGGATTCGCTAAACGGAGCAAAGCCTGGAGGGCTTTATCATGGAGATGTTATCAGGCGCCCAGATGGTGGTTAGAGCGCTGGAAGATCAGGGAGTTGAGCACGTCTTTGGCTACCCTGGTGGCTCAGTGCTCGACATCTATGACGCTCTCTTCGAAAACGGCAAGATGGAGCATGTCTTGGTGCGGCACGAGCAAGCCGCGGTGCACATGGCTGACGGTTACGCCCGTTCCACCGGCAAGGTGGGGACTGTGCTGGTTACCTCGGGCCCGGGAGCGACCAACTGCATTACCGGTATTGCCACCGCCTATATGGATTCCATTCCGCTGGTGATCCTCTCCGGTCAGGTGCCGACCAGCATGATCGGTGAGGATGCGTTTCAGGAGACCGACATGATCGGTATCTCCCGCCCGGTGGTGAAGCACAGCTTCCTGTGCAAGAAAGCCAGCGACATTCCGGCCGCCATCAAGAAGGCCTACTACATTGCCGCCAGCGGCCGCCCGGGGCCGGTGGTGGTGGATCTGCCCAAAGATGTGCAGAACCCGAAAGAGAAATTCCCCTACGAATACCCCGAGACGGTCTCCCTGCGCTCCTACAACCCGACCAAGTCGGGCCACAAGGGCCAGATCAAGCGTGCCGCCAAGCTGCTGGTGGATGCCCAGCGCCCGGTGATGTACGTGGGCGGCGGCGCCATCAACGCCAATGCGGATCATCTGGTGATCAAGCTGGCGGAGCTGCTGAATTTGCCGGTCACCACCACCCTGATGGGGCTGGGCGCCTTCCCGGGCACCCATCCGCAATCCATCGGCATGCTGGGGATGCACGGCACCTTCGAAGCCAACAAGACCATGCACAACGCGGATCTTATCTTCGCCGTGGGGGCTCGCTTCGATGATCGCGTCACCAACAACGTGGCCAAGTTCTGCCCCAATGCCACCGTGGTCCATATCGATATCGACCCCACCTCCATCTCCAAGACGGTGCAGGCCCATGTGCCCATCGTCGGCTCGGTGGAAACCGTGCTGGAGCAGATGCTGGAAGTGATCCGCGAGTGCGGTTTCGATAACGACAAGGAGGCGTTGGCGGACTGGTGGAGCCAGATCAATCAGTGGCGCTCCCGTCACTGCCTTGCCTACGAAAAGTCGGCCACTCAGATCAAGCCGCAACAGGTCATCGAGAGCCTCTACAAGGTGACTCAGGGGCAGGCGTTCGTTGCCTCCGACGTGGGCCAGCACCAGATGTTTGCCGCGCTCTACTACCCGTTTGCCAAACCGCGCCAGTGGATCAACTCAGGCGGCCTCGGCACCATGGGCTTTGGTATTCCGGCCGCCATGGGGGCCCAGTTTGCCAACCCGGATGCGGTGGTTTGCTGCGTCACCGGCGACGGTTCGGTGCAGATGAACATTCAGGAGCTCTCGACCTGCATGCAGTACGGGGTGCCCATCAAGATCATCTCCATCAACAACCGTGCGCTGGGCATGGTCAAGCAGTGGCAGAAGATGTTCTACGGCGGCCGTCACAGCCACTCCTACATGGAGTCCCTGCCGGACTTCGTCAAACTGGCGGAAGCCTACGGCCACGTCGGTATCGCGGTAAGCGATCCGGCCGAGCTGGAGAGCGCCATGGAGAAGGCCTTCGCCATGAAGGATCGGCTGGTGTTCATGGATATCTCGGTCGACCCGGATGAGCACGTCTATCCGATGCAGATCAAGTTTGGTGCCATGGACGAGATGTGGCTGAGCAAGACGGAGCGAACCTGATGAGACATATAATTTCCGTTCTGCTGGAGAACGAATCCGGCGCCCTGAGCCGCGTGGTGGGTCTCTTCTCCCAGCGCGGCTACAACATCGAGACCCTGACGGTGGCGCCGACCGAGGATCCCACTCTGTCGCGCATGACCATAGTCACCATGGGTGACGAGCGAGTGCTGGAGCAGATCCAGAAGCAGCTGCACAAGCTGGTGGATGTGCTCAAGGTGTGCGATTTGAGCGAAGGGGAGCATATCGAGCGGGAGATTGCGCTGGTCAAGGCGCGCGCCGCCGGTGGGGCCCGTGACGAGCTGAAGCGGCTGGCGGATATCTTCCGTGGCCAGATCGTCGACGTCACCCCCGAGCAGTACACGGTGCAGCTGGTGGGCACCAGCGAGAAGCTGGATGCCTTCATCAAGACTGCCGCCCAGACCAACGAGATCATCGAAGTGGTGCGCTCCGGCGTCTGCGGCATCTCCCGGGCGGACAAGGCGCTGCGGCCCTGATGGCTGGCGGGACAGCTGATGATGAGTCAGCTGCCGCAGAGTGAAAGGAAAGAGGGCTCTGCGGAGCCCTTTTTGTTTGGTTTTTCTTTACGAGTGGAGGGGTAATGTTCGGTATTCATGATCTGGCGCTGTTTATGGTCTCGGGGCTGCTGCTCAATATCATGCCGGGGCCGGACTCCCTGCTGGTCATGCTGCGCAGCGGTTCGCAGGGATGGCGTGCCGGTTCGGCCGCGGCTCTTGGCATCGGCACCGGCGTCATGGTGCATGTGCTGGCGGCGGCACTCGGTCTGTCGGCGCTGCTCAGTGCGTCGGCTGAGTTGTTTGCCCTTATCAAGCTGGCTGGTGCCATCTACCTCATCTATCTGGGGTTCTCTCTGCTGCGCCAGCAAGCAACAGGTGCAATGGAGAGGGGAGCCACTCTGCCTGCACTCTCCTATGGCCAGATCTACCGGCAAGGGGTGCTGACTAATGTGCTCAACCCCAAGGTGGCGCTCTTTTTCCTCGCCTTCGTGCCCCAGTTCATCGCGCCGGATGCCCCCGACAAGGCGCTCGCCTTTATCCTGCTCGGCTGCATCTTCAATCTGGGCGGCATCATCTGGTGTCACCTGCTGGTCTTTACCACCGTCTATGCCAGCCACAGGGTACGGTTGTCACAGCGTCTTGGTCGCTGGCTCAACCGGGGCATCGGCACCCTGTTTGTCGGACTCGGGATCAAGCTCGCCAGCGACTAGCTCGCCGCTTTCTGACCTGGGGCAGGTTATCGTGCGCGGCGCTGTGGTATGGTCGGCAGTCAGCTGCGGGGTCAGCCCCGCTCTCTCTTTTTCAGGCCAACTCCACTGGCCGCAGCAGCGAGATCCCTTGCCCAGATGAACATCGCCCGGCTCAAGAACTTTACCGAGATAGTGAAGAACAACTTCAACATCTCGGCGACGGCGGAGAAGCTCTACACCTCCCAACCCACCCTCAGCAAGCAGATGAAGATGCTGGAAGATGAGCTGGGGCTCGCCCTCTTTACCCGCAAGGGGAAGAATCTGGTCGGCTTGACCAGCGCGGGCGAAAAAGTGATGGAGTTGGCCAAGGGGGTGGTGGCGCAGGTGGAGCAGATCAACCAGCTCTCGCTCGGGGAGCAGTTGGCCACCAGCGGAGTATTACGCATCGCCACCACCCACACCCAGGCGCGCTACAAGCTGCCAGCGGTGATCACCGAGTTCAGCCGTCGTTATCCCGATGTGGCGATCCAGCTCCATCAGGGGGCGCCTGCCCAACTGGCCCAGATGGTGCAAAGCGGCGATGTGGATATGGCGATCGCCACCGAATCCATGTATCTGTTCGACGAGCTGGCCGCCGTCCCCTGTTATCGCTGGGGCCGCAGCGTGGTGGTGTCGCACGGTCATCCGCTGATCGAGTGCCAGCCATTGTCGATGGCGGATCTGGCCCGTTATCCCCTCATCACCTATGTGTTCGGCTTTACCGGCCGCTCCAAGATGGACAAGGCCTTCAGCCGCCACGGCCTCTCGCCGAAAACCGTGCTGACCGCCACCGATACTGATGTGATCAAGCACTACGTCCGGCTTGGTATGGGGGTCGGGGTGATCGCCAGCGTGGCCTTTGACGAGGGGGACAGGGAGGATCTGGTGAGCCTCAACATCGACCACCTGATCGCTTCGAGCGCCACCCACATCTGTCTGCGCAAGCATGCCCATCTGCGCGACTACATGTATGACTTTATCCACCTCTACGCCCCCCATATCAGCCGGGAGACGGTGCAGTTGCACCTTATCAACCAGCCGCCCGCCGCCAATATGGCGGAGCTGCCGTGGCTATAGACCTCGGTTGCTTGCCGCGCATAGATAGATATAAAGCGCTGGGATAAAAAACGCAGAGACAAAAAAAGAGAGGCCGCGGCCTCTCTTCTGCTTTTTCAGGATGCGGGATTAAGCGCCGCGGGTGGCCAGATTGATAAAGATCTGGGCTCCCACTAACAGGCAGTCGTCATCCAGATAGTAGGGATTCGCATGCAGGTAGTTGCAGATCCCCTTGGCCTGACAGCCGCTGCCGAGGAAGAACATGGCCCCCTTGCGGCCACGGCAGGCGTTGACCATGTAGCTGAAATCTTCGCTGCCGGTCATCGGCTGACCCTGAGGGTTGATCCCCTCGCTGGGCAATACGTCGGCGGCGGCTTGCAGCAGACGGGCGCAGGTATCGGCGTGGTTCTCGACTGCCGGATAACCGGCATAGACCATCTTGGTCTTGAAGCCGCGCAGTTCGCTCTGGGCCACGATCTCCTTGAAGCTGTTCTTCAGGATCTGGTCTGTCTCGGCATCCATGGCACGGATGGTGCCGCGCGCCTGCACATGGTCAGCGATGGCGTTGGGGATGGTGCCGCCGTTGATCATGCCGCAGCCAAACACCGCCGGGCTGAACGGACTGGTGCGCTTGGCGACGATGTAGTCCATGTCCTCGATGATCCGCACCGCTTCGCGGATGGCATCCAGCCCCTTGTGGGGAGTGGAGCCGTGGGCTGAGATGCCGTGCACATCCAGCGTCCAGGCGGAGCCCCAGGAGGACATGACACCGTGGTTGAACTTGATGGTGCCGGTCTCCATGGCGCCGTCGTTATGGAGGGCATAGACCTCGTCCACCCCCTTCATGCAGCCCAGTTCCACCATCTTCTCAGCGCCCGGCACCCGCATATCCTC
Source organism: Aeromonas sp. HMWF016 (assembly GCF_963878195.1). NCBI lineage: Bacteria > Pseudomonadati > Pseudomonadota > Gammaproteobacteria > Aeromonadales > Aeromonadaceae > Aeromonas > Aeromonas sp. HMWF016. The sequence goes on along the minus strand of NZ_CAWNWX010000005.1, from coordinate 16,249 downwards.
TTCCGCCATCTGGAAGATAAAGCGGACGTTGTACTGCAGGCGATCGCGGTTGGCGGCTAGAAACTTGGCTGCGGTCAGAGCGATCGCCATATGGGAGTCGTGACCGCAGTTGTGAGCCATCCCCTCATGGCTCGACTTGAACGCAACCTCGCTCATGTCGTGCATCTCGAGGCCATCCATGTCGGCACGGAAGGCGATGGTCGGCAGTACCGGGTCGACCACCAGATCCCCGTGAAAACCGGTGAAGCCCGGATAGTCGGTGAGGCGATAGCCGAAGCTTGCCATCAGCTCGCGGCAGTAGGCCGAGGTCTTGAACTCGACGCCGGAGGCTTCCGGGATGGTGTGCAGGTGATGGCGCACTTCCTGACTGAAGTCGCGCAGGGCCAGCAGGGCCGGTTCAATGTGGATGTTGTTCATCAGATGATCCCTTGCATGGAGAAGCCGAGCTGGGCCACAAGCGAGGCGCCGAAGAAGCAGCAGGTGGAGACGATCATGAAGATCAGGATCACTTTCCAGGACATCTTCTTCAGCTCTTCCAGCTGACCGCCCACCGAGAGACCGGCAAAGGCCAGCAGCGGTACGCAGCAGGAGAGGAAGGAGATCTTGGCAACGGCATCGATAAAGAGGCCGCGCACCGGGGTCTCCGGCAGGCAGATGAGAATGCCGATGATGGTGGCATAGGCAAACGCCGGCAGGGAGGAGGGCAGGTAGCGCTTGGCAATCAGCGAGGCGAACACCACCAGCGACATGGCGATAAAGCTGTCACCCATCAGCCAGAGCGGGGTGCCGGTGGTCAGGGTCTGGGTAAACATGGCCAGCAGGATCGCCAGAAAGACGAACCGCATATCCATTACGATGCTTTTCATGCTTTCTCTCCTTTAGCGGTCAGGGCATAGATTTTTTCAGCGAGTGGCAGACCCAGATAGGTGAGGGAAAGCGCGCCGAGGGCAGACGAGAGCAGATTCGAGGCCGCCGCGATACTCAGCACCTGCTGGGCCAGCGCTTCGTCGAGACCGTTGATCAGGGCACCGGAGGCGGCACTCAGCATGGAGCCTGAGCCCACGCCGGAACCGGCAGCCAGCGCCAGCGGGTGCAGACCGGTGAGCGGGGCGATACTGCCCAGCACGCTGAACCAGAGGGTGCCGATGACGGAGCCGCACAGGTAGATGGCGAGCACACCGATGTACTCCTGGGAACCGGTGCCGAACTTGCCCTGAATGACCGCAACGGACGGCTCACGGCTGATGGAGGAGCAGGCCCCGATGGCGCGACGGCCAAAGCCGAACTTCACCGCCAGCGGGATGGCGATCAGGATCGGCAGCAGGTTGCCAATCTCCTGCAGGAACAGCGGCACGCCGACGCTCAGGATCATCTTCAGGTTGGGGATGATCATCCCCGCATACTGGGTACCCAGGATCAGCAGGCTGAAGCCCACCATCTTGCCGCAGAAGCCCTCTTCTTTCTCGGTGAAGAGCTGCTTCCAGCCGGGGATGCGATCCTTGACCGGTTTGGCGGAGACAATCATGCCGATGATGACGGCAAAGAGCATTGGCAGGATCGGGATGATGGCGATGCCGATCTTGATCTCCTGTTTACCTATCAGGTACTGGGCCACAAAGATCAGCATGGCGGTTGCCAATATGCTGACCGTGACCGTCTTGAGGGGGCTGGTTTGCTGCATAGTCTTTTCTCTTGTTATTCCCATGTGTGGCCATCGTCAGGATTGTCCAGACCGATGATGGGGGCATGATAGGGAGGGTCGCGGGGGAGGAATGTGACCTTCATCAAGCTGGCCATATGGCATTTTTTCATGGGGTATGCCCTTTAACCCTATGGATACCAAGGGTTAAATGCCGTTAACAGAACGTCAGCATTGGCTGGACAAGATACGCAAACAGGAGGGAAATGGTGACACCGCCCAGCAGGGCGGTGACGCGTATCAGACGGGCGTTTTGAGGCGGGCACTGCGCAGCAGCAGGGGCAGTTGGTAGAGCACCAGGGCGCCGAGCACCAGTCCGGCTCCGGCCAGTTTGGCGCCGCCGAGGGGTTCGCTATAGAAGAGGGTGCTCAGGATCAGCGTCCAGACCGGTTCCAGCAGCATCATCAGGGCTGCGTGAGCGGTAGTCATCTTGCTCAGTGCATGGGTGAGCAGCCAGTAGCGCAATGTGGTGGCGATCAAGACGCTCGCCGCAAACCAGCCCCAGATGCCGTGGCTGACTCCAGCCTCGGGCCACTGTTCGGTCAGCAGGGAGAGCAGGGTGCCGAGCAGGCCGGTCATCGCCAGCTGGATGCAGGTGAGCCAGGTGGGGGCAATGGATTGGGCGAAGTGGCGATGGACGGCAAGCTGGATGCCGAGAGTGGTGGCAGCCGCCAGAAACCAGAACAGCGAGAGCGACACGCCCCAGTGGGTGCTGCTGGAGAGCAGCAGCAAACCGGCGATAGCGATGGGCAGGGTGAGCCAGTAGTGGCGGCCGGGTTTGGCCCGAAAGGCGGCCCAGGCGGCCAGTGGGGCCATCAGGGTCGCAACGCTCATGATAAAGGCGCCGCTGCCGAGCGCATCGCTCTGGCTGATGGCGGTGACCCACAGCAACAGGCTGGCACCGAGCAGGGTGCCACAACCGGCAGCGCGCACCATCTGGGCTCGGCTCGGCGGTGGCTCGCGCAACCAGGCCAGGGGGAGCAAAAGCAGGGCGGCCAGCAGAAAGCGGCTGCCGATAAAGGCGGCGGGCGGCAGTTCGCGGATCGCCTCTTTCGAGAAGAGCCAGCCGGCGGCGGCCAGCAGGGTGACCAGTACCATCAGCAGCAGGGGCGTGCGGTTCATAGCGCTTGTAGTGGGGAAGTGGGAAGGGGAGCATAAAGAAAGGCGCCGGGTATTGCTACCCGGCGCCTTTCATCTTTGCCCTGTTCCGCTTGCGCGGCATCAGGCCAGCAATCAGTTCATGCCGTAACGCTTGAGCTTCTTGCGCAGGGTACCACGGTTGATGCCCATCATCACGGCGGCGCGAGTCTGGTTGCCGCGGGTGTACTGCATGATCACGTCCAGCATCGGCGCTTCGACTTCGGAAAGAACCATATCGTACAGATCAATCACTTCCTGACCGTTCAACTGGGCCAGGTAGTTACGCAGGGCCTGTTGCACAGAGTCACGCAGGGGGCGCTGGGTCGGCTCGGCAGCGTGATTGTGAGTAGTTGTTACCAATGCATCAGAAGTCAGGGTTTGTTCGAACATATTCGGTCGGCTCTTTAGTTATGCGTTAACCTAATCCATCGAAATACGCTTCGAGTGCCTCAAGTTGTGCATCTGCACAATCCAGGGCATTGAAGTGCTTACGGAATTCTCGGCCCGTCTCTTCTTCATCCAGATACCAGCCCACGTGTTTACGGGCTATGCGCGCTCCCAGATATGCACCATAAAACTGGTGCAGGTTGGTTACATGCTCGTTCATCAGGGTGCGAACCTCTTCCCTCTCGGGAGGCGGCAGCTTGGTGCCCGTCTCAAGAAAATGACGGATTTCCCGGAAAATCCAGGGTCGTCCTTGCGCAGCTCGGCCGATCATCACGGCGTCGACGCCGGTATAGTCGAGGACATACCGGGCCTTTTCCGGGCTGTTGATGTCGCCATTGGCGACAACAGGAATCGATACGGCCTGCTTAATCGCCCTGATAGTGTCGTACTCCGCTTCGCCCTTGTAGAGGCAGGCACGGGTACGACCATGCACGGCGAGGGCCGCGATACCGCAATCTTCGGCGATTCGGGCGATCTCCACGCCATTGCGGTTATCCGGATCCCATCCTGTGCGGATCTTCAAGGTGACAGGCACCTCCACTGCATCCACCACGGCCCGGCAAATTGCTTTGACCTGATCGGGGTATCGCAGCAGGGCTGAACCTGCCAGCTTCTTATTCACTTTTTTTGCCGGGCAGCCCATGTTGATGTCGACGATCTGTGCGCCCTGCTCCACGTTGTAGCGGGCAGCAAACGCCATCATCTCGGGGTCGGCACCGGCAATCTGGACCGATCGCAAACCGCCTTCTGCAGAGTGATCCATCCTCATCCGGGTTTTCTGGGTATCCCAGACATCCGGGTTGGCCAGCAGCATCTCGGAAACGGCCATGCCGGCCCCCAGTCGCAAACAAAGTTCACGGAATGGTCGGTCAGTTACACCGGCCATGGGAGCCACGATCAAGGGAGTTTCAAGCGTGTGGGGACCTATCTGCATTCCACGGTTACCATCGGCTTAGGGCGGCGTATATTACGCATTTTTTAGGCAGGAGAAAAGGTTAGTATTTGAGCGTCAGCCATTTTTTTCTGAAAAAAACGTCGCGCCAAGGCTTGCAAATTCTGGAGTTATTGAAAAACGGCCAGATTGACCGTCAGGGAGTGCTGTACCATTCGGGCCACCCCCTTGCATAATTGTCTGTCCACTTGTCGGCCTCGTTTGCGTTATGATGGCGGGCTTATGCGAGCAAAAGCTCCAAACATTTTTGCAACAATGCGGATTGGGGATCTATGACGTCAAGGTTCATTAAATCACTCTGGCCGTGTCTGCTGGGTGCCGTGCTGGGGTCGGCGCAGGCACAGACCATCAGTTTCAGCGAGGCCTGGACCCGGGTCATCCAGCAGGATGAGGGGCTGGCCGCTGAACAGGCAGGGGTCGATCGTGCCAAGCAACTGCGTGAGGCTGCCAAATCCATGTATCTGCCCAAGGTCGATGTGGGGGCCAGCTATACCCACCTCGATCAGCCGATGGAACTCGACATGATGGATCTCAACCCCATCGCCAACCATCCGGAGATGATCAAGGCGCTGCAGGGCATACTGGGCCAATTTCCGGTACCACTTCCCCAACTCTCACATGACGACTTTGTTACCCCGCTGACCAAGCAGAATGTCGTGACCAGCTCGGTCAAGATGCTCTGGCCGCTCTTTACCGGCGGTCGCATCGATGCGGCGCAGGATATACGCCAGGCGCAGGTGAGCGAAGCACAGCAACTGCTGGTGCTCAAGGAGCAGTCCACTTTCGAGAGCCTCTCCCAAGCCTATTTCGGTGTGGTGCTGGCAGGTCAGGTGGTACAGACCAAGCAGGATATTGAGGACGGGCTGGCCCGCCATCTGGATCACGCCAGGAAGCTCGAAGCGCAGGGGCAGATTGCCAGGGTGGAGCGTCTCTCCGCCCAGTCGGCCTATGACCGAGCCCGCATCGATACCCAGAAAGCCCGCCGCAGTCTCGAGATCGCCGAGCTGGCCCTTGGCCGCATGCTGAAATTGCCAGATGCCCAGCCGGGCAGCGGCCTGTTCGTCAACAAGGAACTGCCGCGCCTCGATGGTCTGGTACAGCAGACCCTGGAAGTACACCCCGGCCTCAAGTTGCTCAGCGCCAAGAAGGAGCAGGCCAAGGGGATGATCCGGGTCGAGCAGGGCAAATATGCCCCCGAGGTGTTCCTGTTCGGCAACTACAACCTCTATGAAGATGATTCGATAGCTTCCAAGACCGCGCCGGACTGGCTGGTGGGGGTGGGTGTCAGCATGCCGCTGGTGAGCCGCGATGGCCGTTCCGAGACGGTGCAGGCCGCCAAGAGCGCCGAGCTGCAGGTCAATCTGCTGCAGGCCAAGACCCGCGAGGATCTGAAGCTGCTGGTGGAGAAGACCTGGCGTGAAGCGGCGCAGGGGCTGGAGGAGTATCAATCACTCTCTTCTACCCAAGCGCTGGCCGAGGAGAACGTGCTGTTGCGGGACAAGGCCTTCGGGCAGGGGCTCTCTACGTCACTCGATGTGGTGGATGCCCAAAACCAGCTGGCGGGGGTCAAGACCCAGCGCGCGGCGGCTGCTTATCAATATGTGGTGTCGCTGGCCCGCCTGCTGGCCCTGTCCGGCCAGATGAACAGTTTCAATCAATATCAGCACGGTCAGGTGATCGAGGTGAACTCATGATCGCGCTCCAGTCCGTTCCTTTTTCTATCTCTGTTTCGACCGCCAAGGGTCGCCCGTTTGTCGAGGTGAAGTGATGAGCCATCCCCCCATCAAAAAGAAGATGAGCCAGGGTAAACCGCTGTTGTTGCCGCTGGTGCTGGTGATCCTGGTGGTCTGGCTCGGCTGGCGCTTCTGGCTCGCCTATCAGCCCGAGCCGGTGCATCTGCAAGGGCAAATTGAAGCGCAGCAGTATTCGGTCTCCTCCAAGGTGCCGGGCCGTATCGACGAGGTGCTGGTGAAAAAGGGCGATCAGCTGACCAAGGATCAGCTGGTCTTTACTCTGGCGAGCCCCGAGATTGAAGCCAAGCTGAGCCAGGCCAAGGCGGGTGAAGCGGCTGCGGGTGCGCTGGCGCAAGAGGCGGAGAAAGGAGCCCGAGCCCAGCAGATCGCTGCGGCCAAGGATCAGTGGCAGAAAGCCAAGGCCGCCGCAGCCCTGCGCGGCAAGACCTATGAGCGGGTTGCCAGCCTGCACCGCGACGGCGTGATGCCGCTGCAAAAGCGTGATGAAGCCTGGACTGCCTGGCAAGCCGCTCGCTACAGCGAAGGGATGGCGTGGCAGCAGTACCAGATGGCGCTGGAAGGGGCGCGGGAAGAGACCAAGATCGCCGCTCGCGAGAAGGCCAAGATGGCGGCCGGTTCGGTGGCCGAGGTTGAGGCCTATCTGGCCGATACCCGTATCGTCAGCCCCCACTCCGGCGAGGTAAGCCAGGTGCTGCTGCGCAGTGGCGAGTTGGCGCCGCAAGGCTTCCCGGTGGTGACCCTGCTCGACATGAGCGATGCCTGGGCCCAGTTCCACGTTCGCGAGGATCTGCTGCCCCGCTTCCCGGTCGGTACCGAGTTCGATGCCCGCATCCCGGGCCTTGGCGATCAGATGGTGCGCTTCAAGGTGACCCATGTGGCCGTGATGGGGGATTTCGCCACCTGGCGTGCCACCGATACCCGTCAGGGCTTCGACATGAAGAGCTTCCAGGCGGAGGCTCGCCCGCTGCAACCGGTTGAGGGGCTGCGGGTTGGCATGAGTGTGCTGGTTGAACTCTGATGGGACGTGAATTTCGGCTGCTGTGGCAGGATCCGTTCAGTCGTGCCCTGATGAGCTGGGTGCCGCTGCTGCTGATGGGGATCCTCTGCTGGATCTTCTCGGCAGGGCTGGCCCGCGACCTCAAGGTGGGGCTGGTGGATCTCGACCACAGCATGCTGTCGCGCCAGCTCGCCTTCTCGCTGGATGGCTCGGCCGGGCTCAAGGTGGCGCAACAGTTTGACTCCATCGATGCCGGTGCCCACGCCCTGCGCGGTGGCGACATCTATGCGCTGGTGGTGATCCCCAACCATCTGGAGCGGGATGCCCGTCAGGGCACCCAGCCGCAGGTGACTGTGTTCAACAACGGCCAGTTCATCCTGATCGCCAAGCTGGTCAACTCGGCGCTGGCGCAGGTGGTCGGCACCCTCAACGGTCAGGTGGGCGTGCTGGAGGCGATGGCCGATGGCAAGGCGCTGCCCGGCGCGCTCGGGCAGTCGGTGCCTATCAGCAGTCAGGTCACTGCGCTCTACAACCTCAACTCCAGCTATGCCCAATTTCTGCTGAGCGCCATTCTGCCCGCGGTGTGGCAGATCCTGGTGGTGCTGTTCGGCCTCAATGCGCTGGCCCGTACCGATCGGCTGGGGCTGGACTGGACCACTCGCGGTGTCTGGTTTGGTCTCTGGCGCACCCTGCTGCCCCACGTGCTGATTGGCTGGGGCTGGGGGATTGTCTGGACGCTGCTGCTGTTCAAGGGCTTCTCATACCCCATGCACGGCAGCTGGCTGGTATTGCTGGTGGGGCTGGGGCTGGCTTCGGCCGCCTGCGTCACCATGGGGGCCTTCTTTTACGGCATCATCCGGGATCCGGCGCGCGCTCTGTCGCTGGCGGGGGCTTACACTGCGCCCGGTTTCGCCTTTATGGGGGTCACCTTTCCGGTGAGTGCCATGGGGGATTTCGCCCGCTTCTGGCGCAGCCTGTTGCCGGTCTCTCACTATGTCGAGTTGCAGATTGGTCAGAGCAACTACGGTCTGCCCCTCGCCTCGGCGCTGCCGCAACTGGGGGCGCTGCTGCTGTTCCTGCTCCCCTTGCTGCTGGTGGTACGCCGTTACAAGAAGCAGGCCGAGCTGGCCCGTCAATCAGCCGTTGTGGCCGTCGCCGAGAAGGAGCCCGAGTGATGCTGGGATTTGTCGATCTGTTGCGCCTCGAGTTGCGCACCCTGCTGGCGGATCGCGCTATCATGCTCACCCTGTTTGGTGGGGTGTTCTTCTACTCCTTCCTCTACCCCCAACCCTATCTGCATCAACTGCCGCGGGAAGAGGCGGTGGTGGTGGTCAACGAAGATGGCAGTCAGCTGTCGCGCCAGCTGGAGTTTATGGCCGATGCCACGCCACAGGTGAAGCTGGTAGCGCGGGCCAATTCGCTGGATGAAGCGCGGCAGCTGATGATGGCCGGGAAGGCGAGCGGGATCCTGCACATCCCCAACCACTTCTATCGGGATTTGATGCTGGGCAAGAGCGTCACCCTGAGCTATGCCGGTGATGCCTCCTACTTTCTGGTCTACGGTACCATTGCCGAGGGGTTGGCACAGGCCGGTGGGACTCTCGCCGCGCAGGTGAAGGTGGCGAGGCTGCTGAGCCAGGGCGAGGCGCTGCCGCAAGCGGCCATGGGCTGGAATGCGGTGGCCCTCAACGTGGTGCCGGTGTTCAACCCCACCATGGGCTACGTCAACTACGTGGTGCCTGCGGTGTTCGTGTTGATCCTGCATCAGGTGCTGCTGATGGGGGCGGGGATCCTGGGGGCGACCCAGAACCAGCGCAGCTGCCGCGGCGAGCATGGTTACTGGCAAAGCGCGCCGGTACTGCCGCTGCTGCTGGCCAGAACCCTGGTGCTGGCGGGGCTGTTCCTGCTGCCGGTGAGCTACTTCCTCGGCTTCTGCTTCGATCACTACAATATCGCTCGCCATGCAGATCCGGTGCAGCTTTGGCTGTTCGCCCTGCCGTTCCTGCTGGCGACCTGCTGGTTCGGTATTGTGCTGGGCGCCATCTTTACCCGGCGGGATCTGCCCACTCAGGTGGTGCTTATCTCCTCCCTGCCGTTGGTCTTTCTGGCGGGCTTTATCTGGCCGCTGGAGCTGATCCCGGCACCCCTCAACTGGCTCGCTCAGTGGGTGCCCACTATCCCGGCCATCGAGGGTTTTCTGCGCCTCAACCAGATGGGGGCCGACTTCGCCCAGGTTGCCCGCTACTGGTGGCAGCTATGGGGTCTGGCGCTGCTCTACGGCGTACTGGCCTGCCTGTTGTTGCGCTGGCGTCAATCGCCGCAACCGGCAGTTGATGAGGTGGAAACGCCTGCCAGTTAAACGGATACAAATGTAAAACGGTCAGCCCTGAGGCTGACCGTTTTTCTATAGGTCGATGGCGGCTGGCTCAGGGGCGAGCCAACGCGGGATCGCTAATGGCGTAGATCTGCCCCACCGCCGTCTCATCCGCCAGCAGACGCAGCCCTTGGGTGGCCACATCGGCGCGGCGTACCAGTCCGTGTACCTCTTTGCCCTGACTCAGCTCGGCGCGGCCGGTGGCTTCGCCATCCTGCAGGCCTGCCGGGCGCAGAATGGTCCACGCGAGGGCGCTGGTCTGCAGCCAGCTCTCCGCCAGACTCTTGAGGCGCACCTCGTGGCCGAAGGCGGCGCGGGCCCGCTCCGGCAAATATTGCCAGCTGTCGCCACAGCCGAGAGAGGTGACCAGCAGCAGCCGCTTGAGGCCAGCCTGCTCCATGGCATCGATCACATGACGGTTGCCTTGATAGTCCACCGGCGCGGCCTGACGGAAGCTGCCGAGGGTAGAGACGACCTGGGCATCTTGCCCCGCCCGGGCACACGCCTGCTGCACTGCAGCCGGATCCAGCGCATCCCCTTCGATGACGTTTACTCCCAGCTCGCCCAGTTCTGCGGCCATCTCGGGGCTGCGCACCAACGCAACGACCCGGTGACCCTCGCTGAGGGCGTGATGAGTAAAGGCGCGGCCCAGCCCGCGGCTGGCTCCGAAAATCAGTGTGGTTGGCATAGCTGAGCTCCCTTGGCAAAAGGGGCTAGCCTAGTGGCTTGTTTACTCGCTGTAAATGAGAGTTGTTTCTATTTGTGAGTTAACAAGAAGGAGAGAGTGCGAGCCGCCAGCGACTCGCACCCGATGAGGGGCATTAGCCGTTGTAGTTGCCGATGTTGGGGCGACGGCTGGGGCCGCTCAGGTGAATATCAACCGGATTGAATGCCTTGATCGCTTCATAGCTGAAATCACCGATCGCCTGATGAAGGCTCTGGGGCGTGTGGTTGGTGATGATGATGACGCTTTTTGACAGGTTGCGACGACGGCGCAGCAGGTGGCCGAGGAAGCTGGACTGGCTCTCCGCCATCTTGGCGCGGTTGGCCGATACCTCGTCGATGATCAGCAGATCCACCTCTTCCAGCGCGCGGCGGTACTGGTTGCGCTCGTCCTGATCGGGGATCACGTTGAAGAACAGCCGATCGACGATGGAGGCCCACTGCTGGAAGATCACCGATTTCTGGTGAAGGGCGATCAGCTCGTGTGCTACTGCGCCTGCCAGGGTCGATTTGCCGGTGCCGTAGTCGCCGTAGATGAGCATGCAGCCGCCACCGCTCTTCTCCCAGTGCTCGAAGCCGCTGATAAAGTAACGGGCGGTTTCGATGGGATATTGCAGCGCCGGATCTGTGGCATCCATCTTGGCGAACACCCAGTCGGGGTTGAGGTCGGCCTGAGCGATCAGCTTCTGGATCCGCTCCTGACGGGCCGCCTTCTGCAGCTCGCGCACCTCGGCGTTGGCCTTGGCATCATACTCCTTGCGCAGGGTCTCGTAGTCATACTGGCCGCCGCCGGTCTCTTGCTGCAGGCGACGAATGCGCTCCAGCAGGCCACCCACATGGCGGCTCAATTCCGGGTCGTGAACACGGTGGTCCTGCTTGGCCTTGGCGATCTTCTGGCGCTTGGCTTCGATCTCTTCCAGCTCCTGGCGCAGGGGATCTTGCGGGTCAGTCATGGAGTGCTCCTTCTGCTTGATCAGGGATGGGACAGGGGTCTGATTCTGCCTGCAGCAGGCAGCTGGTATCAATCATTATCCGGTGTCTGGGCAGGCATCTGCTGGCTCTCTGCCAGCCGCTTTGCCTCTTCAATCATCTGTTGGGCCCGTTTGCTGGGGCCCGACTCTGCCGGGGCCGGAGTCACCTGCTGATAGCCCTGCACCTCCATCGGCTTGCGACGGGTATAGCGGCGGGTCTTGAGGGCGCGAATAAACTTGAGCATCCATTGATGCTGGGAGTCGAATACCTCGGGGCGCCCCAGCCAGTAGGCGATAAATTCTCCCAGTTCCTCTTCGCTATAGCTGGCATCGATCACCCCGCACAGACGGGCGAGGGCGGGCAGCTCTTCGTCCGGGCGCCATTGCAGATGCATCTGGAAGGGTCGCTCTGGCAGCGGGCTGCGCAATTTCTGGGTCAGCAGTGGCAACTGAAAAGGGCACTGATGGTAGTGCTCACTCTCTGGCTGAGCCTCGACCTGCAGCAGGCCCGCCTCCATCAGTTCATCGAACAGCTCGGTGAGCTGGCGGGCATTGACCTGAAACGAGAAGCCGCAGGGATCGCCCGGGTCGACCACCGCCAGTGCGCGACCCAGCTCGGGATAGTTGAGCCGGGCCAACTGATTTTCCAGCACCAGTCTGCGCAGCTGCAGGGTATAGAGACTGCGGGCCGGATGGGACAATCTGGGGTGGGAGAGGGCACTGTATTCGGCTGGAGTCATGGTCTTCTTTATGCGCTTGTGTGGTGGCCATTATCCCCTATGGCAGGGGCTTGCACAATTCGCATGGAGGTAGCGACATTGTGAGGAGAGGTTGTGCTGCTATGTGGTTGTTAATAGAGCAATCTGTCGCTCAGAACCTGACCAAGGTCTATTTTTGACGCATCGTTTCCGCGGATACCTCACTTTTGAACTAGTCTTAATACCTAAATAACCAATTGACTAATAAGAGCTTTATCAAGATGTTAAGAGCCGGGCTACGGATCCTGGTGGTGGAGGACGAAGCCGTTTTTCGCCACTCGCTAGTGAGTTACCTCGCACGGGACGGGGCAACGGTATTTCAGGCCGAAGACGGGATTGAGGGTCTGTCGGCTGCTGCTCTCTACCATCCCGATGTGGTGCTCTGCGATCTCAACATGCCCAATATGGATGGTCACGAAGTGATCGCCTGCCTCTCTGCTCGCTACCCCGATATCCCGGTTATCGTCATCTCGGCCCAGAGCACGATGGAGGCAGTGGCTGGTGCCCTGCGCGCCGGTGCACGTGATTACCTGCTCAAGCCGCTGGAAGATTACGCGCTGGTCGAGCGCAGCATAGAGCAGTGCCTCAAGAGCCAAGGGACACGCAGTCAGCAGCTGGAGCTGATGGAGCATATGGAGTACTTCAGTGCCCACGATCGGGCCGCCAGCCGTTTGCTGGCCGGACTGAAACCGCCGGGATTGCAGGAGTGGGGCCCCTGGCAGATTACGTTCAAGGGGCTGGGCCAGCTCTTTATTCCCGACACCTTCAAGGTGGGGGACAAGTTACTGGTATTGGTGATGGAGTTGCCCATCATGGGGACGGATGCCGCCTTCTGCGGGGCGCTTGTGCGCTCGTTGATGAATGTTCCTTATCGCCAGTTCCAGCGCAAAGAGAGTCAGCTGTTAAGTCAGCCACACCGGCTGCTCGACTACCTCAATCATCAGTTGATGGAGTCGGGGCTGCGCAGCTCTTTTGCCATGGCGGCCCTGCTTTTTGATCAGGAGGATGGGCTGGTGTTTGCCAATGCCGGGCTCACCTCTCCCCACTGGCTGATGCGCTCGGGTGGTTTGCCCCTTGGCTTGATGCGCAGCAGCCACTATGCCCTGCATAAACGCAGCTGGCACGAGCCCTTTGACCTGCAGTTTTGTAGCGATAGCGGCAGCGCTCTTCATGTTCAGGTTCGTTACCACTGACGGGCATGGTGCCACAGTTGAATATCTGTCAGATAAAAAGAGAGGGCGCCCATGGGCGCCCTCTCTTATGTCTGCTTGGTCAACTCGCTTATGCGGTAGCGGACTGCAGTTTTTCATCCTGATGGTCAGTGGATTTGGCAGGGCCTTCGGCACCATGCATCCAGTAGACCAGACGGTTGGCCATGGTCAGCAGGATCACGGCACTGATCACTGCAGCCAGAGCGATACCGCCGAAGATGGCGATCGGGCCGGCTTCACCCACGAAGGAGCCGATAAAGCCCGCTGCGTAGTTGGCCAGAGCCACGAAACCGAACCAGGCACCCATCATCAGGGAGGCCAGACGCAGCGGAGCCAGTTTGGTCACCATGGAGAGGCCGATCGGGGAGAGGCAGAGCTCGCCCAGGGTGTGGAACAGGTAAGCGCCAACCAGCCAGAACATGGAGGTCTTGACGGTGTTGTCACCACCTTGCTGCAGCACGGCACCAACCATGAACAGGAAACCAACGGCCAGGAACAGCAGACCCATGGCAAATTTCACCGGAGAGTTCGGCTCTTTCTTGCCGAGCTTGATCCAGATGGCCGCAACGACCGGCGCCAGAGTGATGATGAAGAAGGGGTTCAGAGACTGGAACCAGGCAGTCGGCACTTCAAAAGAGCCGATCATGCGGTCAGTGTACTCCTGGGTATAGAGGTTCATCAGACCACCGGCCTGTTCGAAACCAGCCCAGAAGATGATGGTGAACAGACCCAGCACCAGAATGACCTTGATGCGATCCACTTCCTGCTTGGTCAGCGGCGCTTTCTGCTCGGTAGTACGCAGAGCAGCTGCACGCTGGGCGGCAGTCACACGGCCGATGTCACCGAGGAAACGCTGGGCCAGAGTCGCCTGGATCACCAGAGAGAGCAGCATACCGATACCGGCACCGACGAAGGCAGCTTGCCAGCCGTAGGCGGTCGCGGCAGCACCACAGATCACGCCTGCCAGCAGGGAGCCCAGGTTGATACCCATGTAGAAGATGGTGAAGGCACCGTCACGACGGTGGTCACCCTCTGCATAGAGGTCGCCCACCATGGTGGAGATGTTCGGCTTGAACAGACCGTTACCCACGATCAGCAGAGCCAGACCGGTGTAGAAGACGCTGTTTACCATATCCGGGAACATTGCGTGGGGCAGAGCCAGAGTGAATTGGCCCGCGGCCATCAGTACGGCCCCGAACAGGATGGCGCGGCGTTGACCCAAGAAGGTGTCAGCCAGCCAGCCACCGATCAGCGGAGTGATGTAAACCAGACCGGTATAGATACCGTAGAGTTTGAGGGCGTCTGCCTGACTCCAGCCCAGACCGCCATTGGCAGTCAGGTCGGTCAGATAGAGCACCAGTACGGCACGCATGCCGTAATAGGAGAATCTCTCCCAGAGTTCGGTACTAAAGAGCAAAAAAAGCCCTTTAGGGTGACCTAAAAAGGTCCCTTTTGACGGGTTATTCATTGGAACTTCCACCTGTGTCTTATATTTTTTTGAGTTTTTTATGCAAGGGCGAGAAACACGCCTCAATCCTTATAGAGCATGTGTGAATAAATTACAACATTATGATTTGCTGAGGATTTATTTATTCTTGATTGATTTTTTGTTGCAAAAATGAAAAAGGAGCATCAAATGATGCTCCTTTAATACCACTATGAAAAACGGAATTTTCAGCTATTACAACTGCTTGACGAACTGCTTCAGCCAGCCGATGAATTCGCCATTCAGCTCGCGGTGACGCACGGCATACTCCACATTCGCTTTCATATAACCGATTTTGCTGCCGCAGTCGTGGCTCTTGCCCTTCATGAAGTAGGCATTGACCTGCTCCTGCTCCATCAACATGGCGATGGCATCGGTCAGCTGGATCTCGTCACCGGCGCCGGCAGGGGTTTTTTCCAGCAGCGGCCAGATATTGGAAGAGAGCACATAACGGCCAACTACCGCCAGATTGGAGGGCGCTTCATCGCGCGGCGGTTTCTCGACGATAGCCTGCATCGGCAGGGACATCCCTTCGGTCAGCGCTTCACCCTTGATGTCGGCGATGCCATATTTGTCCACTTCGCTCTCGGGGACTGCTTCCACCATGATCTGGCTGATCTGGTCTTCTTCAAACATGTGCACCATTTCGGCCAGGTTGTCATTTTTCAAGTCGCTGGCAACGTCGTCGATCAGTACATCCGGCAGCAGCACGGCAAACGGGTTATCACCGATCAGCGGGCGGGCGCAGAGCACTGCGTGGCCCAGACCTTTGGCCTCACCCTGGCGGACGTGCATGATGGTGACGTCTTTCGGGCAGATCTGCTGCACCTCTTCCAGCAGTTGACGCTTGACCCGCTTCTCGAGGGTCGCTTCCAGTTCGAAACTCTTGTCGAAGTGGTTTTCGATGGAGTTCTTACTTGAGTGGGTGACCAGCACGATCTCTTTGATACCGGCGGCGATGGCTTCGCGCACTACGTACTGGATCAGGGGTTTGTCGACCACCGGCAGCATCTCTTTCGGAATGGCCTTGGTGGCGGGAAGCATGCGGGTACCCAGACCGGCTACCGGGAGCACGGCCTTGCGAACAACGAGAGGTGTCTTTTTCATGGAGAGATATCCAGAGATACAAAGTGGGCCCATGATACCCGAAGAAAAATGGGGCAGCCACAGGCTGCCCCATTTGCATATGCAGTGCTCGGACGTTATTTGACGATGATCATGTCACGGTTGGCTTCCAGCGTGGCTGGACCGATGCCGTTAACATCAACCAGTTGATCGACAGAGGTAAATTTCCCCTGTTTTTCGCGATAGTCGACGATGGCTTGTGCCTTTTTGTCACCAATCCCCTTGAGGTTGGTGAGCTCGGCAAGAGTTGCCGTATTGATATCCACTTTGCCGCTCTCCTGCTTGGCGGCAACCGTGGTGGCCTGCTTCGGTACGACCTTGTCTGCGGCCTGTGAGGGCAGGGTGAACAATGGGAGGGCGGACAGCAACATGATGATGGACAAGCTGTTTTTACGCATTTCACACTTCCTTGTGGTGGGGGATTCGTATGGATGATTAACCAGATTTGGAAGATGTGACGGCTGTCATTTTTTACAGGTATTGGTGCGGGTTGCTTTGCTATAAGAGATTGCTGTTTTCTACTAACTACAAGATATATAAAGACTTTTATCGGAACATACAAAATGGAAATTATTGTATGGCAGGGCGCGCACCCTCATAACGCACTCATAC
>NZ_CAWNWX010000004.1:4694-21746 GCF_963878195.1 Aeromonas sp. HMWF016 | reverse complement strand
TAGGTGTAACTCCCGTTCAGAGTCTGTCCCACCACCGGAGTGGTGTTGTCGATAGCTACATCGGTCGCAACCGGCGCACTGCCTGACTGCGGCACGCCAACAATCACATTGGTGGTAATTCGCGCAGACGCATTCCCCTTGGTGTCATATGCCACCGCACCCAGGATATAGCTGTTCGGGTCATACTCGGCACGAGCCGCTGCCTGATACGCAGGCAAGGTTACCTTCACTTCATTAGCACTGACCGGCGTCAGCACTCCACCCGCAGCCACCAGGGCGGCCGCATCCCATGCCACTTCCTTCAGGCCATAACGGGCATTCACCTCGACCTTGACCAGCTCCTCACCTTCTGCACTTCCCTCTACACTGGGGGGCAGCGATGCGCTGATCACTTCCTGCTTTTTATATTCCAAGACGATCTGGTTGTTTCGATCCACCAAATCCATTCGACTGCCTGCCAATGTTCTGCGAGCAGCCACGCTGTCACCGTTGAGCTGCTTGTCCAGCGGCACACCCATCTGGTAGGTCAAACCCAGATTGAAGCTGGTGTCATTCTCACCACCACTGCTCATCCGGTGCTCGACACCGGCAGTCAGCAGCGGGAAGGGGGTATAGGTCACCCCCGCTGTCACTGCATGCGGGTCTTTCTGACGCTCACTCTCGCCATTACCAAACAGCGCAACCTCATCACCAAAATACTGCTCAAACATTAACTTGCCGCCCACTTGGGGCAAACGCGGCAGATACGCCTCGGCACGCAAGTCAAAACCATCTGCGGGCCGCTCGTCATAATCAGCAAAATCCCGAGACTGATGCCAATCTGTCAAACCATGGTACACATTGCCCGTCAGCTTCAGATAGTCCGTCCAGGCTTCAGTGCCAAGCCCCAACCGACGGTTATGACCGGTCAGATCATTATCAATAAATACGTTGCCACCCAACATCCAGTTGTCGATAGCAAATGTGCGCAACCCAACCCCGACGTTCATCGTGGTACGTTTATCAAGGTGACGAATGCCAGTTTGCGCAAATACCAGCGCTTTGCCGTCGTCATACATCGGCATCAGCAGGTCTAATTCTGTGCCATCGAGCGAGAAATCATCATTGACACCCAATTTGACCCGTGCGGTACCAAATTGCCCCAACCACTGCTGGGATGCCTGACTGGCAGCTTGTATTGCTGAGCTTTTTGCCATTTGTTTGGCAGCATCAGCTGAATTGCCATTTGCTTGCGCACTGCCAAATTGACTGACCAAACTGGCCGCCTTACTTTCATTTAGCCAGGCAGCATCACGCTCTTCATTAAACAGGAAGGCCGACGCAGGAATGGTTATTTCATCTCCCACCACCAAGTCGGCGAAGGGCTTGTCTAGATCTCGGGTTTTATTAAGCTCAGCTAGCTCTACCAATGACATGCCAATTTTATTGGCAATTACAGCCGTGGTCTCACCATCTTTCAGACGATAAGATTTTGTTTCTTTGCTATGAGCCACAGGATCTACGAAAGACGAATGCTCCGCACTAGCCATTACGGCTGGAGTAAAAGCCATGCTAACCGGCAATCCAGCTTGTATAATAATATTAGCCCAAACCAGCAATCGATTGAGCTGATTGAGCTGTAAGGAGGACTCTTTTATGTTCTTATTCATGTTTATGTGTAACCTTGAGTGACAGCCTAATAATCTCCACGAGTCAACGAAAACAAGCCTGCTATATTTTGGCAGGCCAAACATACGGGGTGCAAAACAATTAAAGTTATGCAAATGCCTCGAGCCACTGTTCTGTTCGTGGATAGCCCACAATTGAGCGCCCGAAAAAATACTCAATGTGCATCCACAGCACCACTGAATAGAACTAACAATACCTGAAAAAGCCTGAAAACCACCCACCAACAATTAAATCAAAGACTTATAAAACTGAAAAGATCTCTATGAATCGTACACTCAGTTAGTTCACAAGCTGCATCGATTTGGGAAACACCACCCTCCCTCGTATAAAAAATCTTGCTCTAGCACTGTTGACGTATAGTTCTACCTGTAAATAGCGCAACCTTACCAACGCAAAGCATCTCAATTTGTTCAAATATATCTGTTAAGGTATGATATAACTCCCTCTCATCACCTAGATTTTTACAAAAAAAATATTTTCCGTTGTAAATAGATATTAGGAATTTATCAAGCATGTTATGGTTAGTATCATCACCTAAAACTGTTGCACCAAATAGAGTCCCGTTAGAATTAAGATGTGATGCTGCGTGGCGAAGAGGGATAGATATCTCTTTCATTGTGCCTGGCAAACAATGAAGCAAGTAATAAAGAGAGACACTAGCAAACCCCTCCTTATATTGCAGTGGTAGGGGAGCACTTATCATGCTTAAGGTTGTGATATGATGAGCATTAACAACTCGTTGCTGAACAGCAGTCAAGCTATTGATATTCATGTCCATCACATAGATGTCGTAGCTAGGTGGTAAATACTGTAAATGAATTATACAAATCTAGTTATCACCTGACACAGCCCTCAAACCAGAGTCTGGTTTACTCTACTTTCGTGCACCCTTCCTTTAGTAGAAAAGGTATTAGTACAAAAAGAAAATTATAAATGTAGCAGACATTTAATTTTGCAAAACTAAACACGATGGTAAGAAACTAATTTACGAGTTTAAATCAATAACCACTATTCATTACACCATATAGCGTGAATCCCGTATGATTGATGTATGCACAAGTGAAAGTAGTTTCACTTTACTATTCCGTGCCTTCGGCCATAATTCAACCAGATACTGTATGGGGCTGTTTTTGTTATAATTTACAATAGTAGTGTTTTGATTTGGCAATAAGCGGAGTTATTAATGAGATAATGGCAGCGGGTGTATAAAACTGGTTTATCTTCGCTGCGTAGCAGCGGAATAATGGTGAACAGCTTAAATTTTATTCAAGTTCTCATAATTAGTAAATGGACAGTTTCCCGAATTATTCAAGTGAGGGGATGTGGAAAAATTCTGAAAATCATTCTGTTAGATGGAAGTTTAACCAACTGAGCTAGTTTTATCCTAACAGTCCCCGACTTATTGCTTATATGCAAACCCCATGTTGAATCCGTCCCACTAGATCGACAACAGCCTGAACCCCCATTGGTGTAGCCAACAACTTAGCTGGGGCTACGCCACCGAGGCCCCAGGCGGTTCGGTTTAACCACGACAGTGTCTTGACGGTATCGTTCCTGTGAAAGGCGAGCACCGTATCGAGAGCCTGTGCAACTCCGTATACCCTGGCACTCTGCGATATTGATAGGGGGGCTGTAATCCGCTGCTTGCGGGCCAGTGTACTCCGGCTAATACCAGACCATTGGCAAACAGTCCCCACATCCGTCTTCATCAATTCAGCGAGCCGATAGAGTATGTCCGGTGATACGCCAGCCACGATCCATTGATGTGCTCCTAGTGGGTCACGAGGAATACCAAGGGCTTCCAGGAGAAAGTTCGCAGTAGCTTCTGCGTCACTACTAGGATGATAGGTTGCATAGGGCATCATGTAGCATTCCTCAATGTACAAACACGATCTCTCATGAGCTATCCTACCCCAAACTGTCGTTTTGAGTGGAAGATTAACAACCAAATGCCCCTGCATTGAGGAGAGCTGATGACCGAGTTGGTCTGTACTGAACCAGGTTTAGGCATTGAGCTTGGGACTACTTTTCAGGTTCTATCGGAGAACGGCTCTGAATGGGAAATCCTGTTGGGGAATGAATACCGCAGGGTCAACAAACGCAGCGGGCGCGTTACAGGTTGGAAAACACCTCCAAAATTTGAGTGCAAAGACATCCAAAAATAACAAATGAGAGTTCAATGCTGGTTATGCCAGTGATAAATAGCCAGCTCAGGTTACTCCCACATCAAAAGCAGAAAAATTATAGTTTTCATAAAGCATTAAATAAGGAGCTCAGCATGCTCGTAAAAGGGGTTGTGCCAACAGAACAGGTCGTTGACATTCTCTGTGATGTCTGTGGTCGTAGTACAAAAACAACTTTTGGAACCAATGAATTTGGCACCCTATCGGCGGATTTTGGGTATGGTTCCCGTCACGATGGTGAACGTTACAAGGTGCATCTTTGTGAAATGTGTTTTTTCGGTACACTCGCAACAGTGAGGGAGATGCATCGCGGAGATCATATTTTTGACGATGACTATGAGGCTGCAAACCCTGACATATTTGGGCGTGATTATTCTAATAGGGAAATAATATGAGTAATATGCTCCCATACTCTAGTTTGTGTGGAGAGAAATTTTTCTTATCATCTGTACTGCCGCTAATAAGCAAGATTTTATTGAGGCTGTTTCACGCCAAGCAATAAAGAGTCATACTAAGTAATAAAGTTGCATGCTTAGTATTCAGGAACCAAAAGGTTCCCGTTGCCACGAAGGAGTCGTTGGGATGACCCCTTGAACCCGAAATCGAAGTGGTTACCTGTGACTGTTGACTAGCGGCTTAACCTTGTCATAGAATCAATGCATAGGGAGAGTCGCTGCCATAAGTGCGAAGTTGAAACAAGGGTGAGTCGCTACCCTGAGTGCGAAGTTGAAAAAATGCTGAAACCCTGCCTCGTTGCGGGGTTTTTTGCTTTCTAGTGGCCTAGTCATCCAAGACTACCTCTTAAGTTAAGAGGGGCGAAGTGTCTGGATCCTCAAGGGGCCAATCTAAAATTTCTTATCATCGACTCATTCTGTGAGCCAATGATATTGTCCTATCGGCTCATTTCGTGAGCCGATCGTGATCGTTGATCGGCTCATCTGGTGAGGTGGTCTCAACGCTCACTACCACCTAGATTTAATTTTTGGCTATATAGTTTTATAGCAGGTTGGAGCTAGGCTACTAAACAGCTCCAAACACCATTTAACTCACGACTTTTAAAATATGCTATTTTCCGAATCCTCTTGGTGCCAAAAACAGTGGTGCTAATGCTGGGGTTGAGAGATAATTTCACTGATATAAAAATGTGATACATGAGGATAAAAATGAACGATTTTTTGAAAATTTTGTTGAATATCCGTAGTCTGCGAGCTGCATTGCGTGAGTTGTCATTTGAGCAGTTGGTCGAGGCTAAAGAGAAATTTGACGAAATTTATGCTGAGCGTGAGCAGCACGAGACCAAATTGAAAGAGGAATCTGCCGAACGCCTGCAAAAATTGGCTGAGTTTACCGAGATGCTGAAAGAAGCGGGCATCGATCCGAGCGAGCTGGTTGGTACTGCGGCTCCGGCGAAATCTGAGGGGTCAGCTAAAGCCAAACGCGCTCCTCGTCCTGCAAAATACAAGTATACCGAGGATGGTCAGGAGAAGACCTGGACTGGTCAGGGCCGCATGCCCAAGGCTATCGCGGCAGCCGTTGAAGGCGGCAAAGCTCTGGACGATTTCCTGATCTAATATTGATAGCCCATGCAGTATTGCGTGGGCCTTTCATTCTGTTTTTAGTAGGAACCCGTATGGGGAGAACATTAGAGGACATCATCTCATCCGAATCACCGGAGGTTGTCCAGAGAGCAAAGGCGCTGGCCGAAGAGCAACTGGTACGTCTCAGTGTGACCAAATTGCTTTCAAATTTCGGGGCAGGTGATGTTCCTGAAATAGATCCCGATATTCTCGATGGTTTGCTATCACTCAAAAGGGCTGTAGAGAGCCACGACTGTCGGCTGAGTTTATTCGTTCATATGCCTGACGGCTCTCATCATGGCGTCAAAATTTAATTAAAGAGCTTCATTGGTACGTCAATCGCAGCTCTCATCTACCAAACGAAATTAACGCCCCCATGGCGATGATTTTTCAAACTCCCTCGGTGTGCAAGAGGATTTGATAGCGTGTATTGCGTCCGCCACCAGGTAATTTCTTAATGCAACCCCTATCCAGCAATTGCGCAAGATGGCGTGTGGCCGTGGGCTTACTGACTCCGGCGACTTTTTGATATTGACTGGCGTTGATGCCATTTTCAAAACCCTGTTCACCGCCATCCAGTAAACGATTCAGCACCTTGGTTTGCTCTGGACTTAGATCGTCATGACAGTGCCGCAACCAGAAATGCGCCTTGGCAAGACCACGAGCAATACTCTGTAATGCCAGCTCTACGGAGTAATCCAGTGTGTCGAGGAACCAACAGATCCAGGAGGTAATATCCAGCGAGCCTTTCTGTGCTGACTCCAGTGCCCGATAGTAGTCTGCCCGCCGTCCAAGAATAGCAACTGACATGGCATACAGCCGGATGCTGTGGCTGTCAGCCTGTGACAACGCGAGATCGGTCAGTACCCGTGTGAGCCGCCCATTGCCATCATCAACGGGATGCAGGGTCACGAACCAGAAATGGATGATTGCCGCACGAAGAAGGGGATCCATCGTGGGATCATGCCGAGTCTGGTTAAACCAGCGGATGAACTCGGCCAGTTGATCGTCCAGAGTTGCTCTGGGCGGTGCCTCAAAATGCACGGTGGGGCGATCAACACGTCCAGAGACAACCTGCATCGGCTCATCTCCTCGCAACTGCCCTACGTTCACTGGTTGTACCGACCATTCGTTGACAGGGAACAGCCAACGATGCCATTGGTAAAGTCGTTCAATTGTTAGTGGCTGTTCATGGTTGTCGATGGCATCCAGCATCATGGCCGCGAGCCCCTCTGAGCGCTCTGATACTGGATATGACTGAGTTTGTGGCCCACCTAACCGCCGAGCAAGGGAGGAACGCACAGATTGGGCATTGAGGCGTTCGCCTTCGATAGCGGATGAGGAGATGATGTTAGCCAGTAACGTATCTAACGCTTGGTCGGAGTTCCCCAACCTGGAATGACGACCGATTAGAATTCCCTGCCTGCGTTGAACGTGCCGTAATCTGGGCAATATCTCGCTATCCTGCCAACGAAAATGGGGCCAATCTGCTTGTTGCCAAATCCACAATGGTTCCATTATTTCCTCATCCAACATGCTAGGGTCTCAATAATGAGCCGACCCAGCCCATCATTCGGCTCAATGTTTGAGCCGAATATAACACATGCAGCAGAACAGAAGAGCTGGTAATGAGGATGGAGATCTAGGTTGAAAATCTCAGACCGGAGCTAATGAAAAACTGGATGTATTGCTGCTGTGTGGAGCTACAGCAACCAGTTGATAGACAAGGCGGGAGCTCGTTTTCGTTTCGAATGGTTCTTGTGAGCTTGCAGCTTGCGCTGCATAAAGCCACGCACAAGCAGATGCCGTCTGGTCTGCTCATTCATATGCCTGACGATACTCACTAATATTGGGATGCCAGTCTAAGCCACCAAAAGAGAAGAATTGAACCACCGAGTAGATTACCTGCCAGGTATTTCCAAGAGCGATCTGACAAGAACAAAATCGCCCCCAGTATCGTTATCAAACCCCAGAGATAGGGCATGAGCAGTACATATAGGCCAGTCAGTGAGTATTCATCGTTAAACCAGTCATAGACAGGCTGAATGAATAGGATCGATGCATTCAAGAGGTGATAGAGCATGAACAACACGAATACCCATGTTCTCTCTGTCTTCACTGCTGCGCTCACTTTAGTTCCCCTTGGAATGGATAGCTGAGTTCAATGACGGTCAAAAATGGCTTGTAGGCAAAGCGCTTGTAGTGTTGAAGAACAAACCAGCTTCTGAAACCGGACGCCAGGCCGTAGAACTTGACTCTTCCGGTCGTGGGGTCAGGGCCAATGTCAGGATAATCGAGACCGAAGTGGTCATATAGCGTTACTTTGATCGTCCCTTTGTAGAAGTCGCCAAACTTTTCATATGTCGTGATTTCTGCCTTGCCTGCCCAGACATCGTTAACCGCAATTGTGAGGCCCTGCACCTTATCCGCCGCAGAGTTGAAGATGGGTAACCGAAAGCCGGAGGTCTTGCTGTATTGCTGCATCAAGTCACTCAGAACAAGCTTGTTCACATCACCATCAACTTCGGCCAGCTTTGCCTTCACTTCCTTGATAAGGGTATCTGAGAACTTGATCGTGGTTGGGTGAGCTCGCGCTGCTCTCGTCAACGCTTGGTTCCGGTATTCACCCCCTTCAGATTTCTCGAACTTGGCGATCATGGCCAGAATGTTCATCTTCAAGTCGCCAGTTGCAAACAATGTAGCCATGTTGCGGAAGCTACTAAAGAACACCTTGGGGTCAGTCTTTTCGAGATCACCAATAAAGCCGTCATCTCCCATCTTCCCTACGAACATGGGGATAGCCTTGATCTGCTCTGCCGTCATTTTGCCGTAAGTCATATCTTCGGCGGGGCTACCATCAACGTTCTTACCTGGCTCGCGCTTCGACTTGTAGATGAGCACAGGCACACGATAGGTTGTGGCTGATGTTGTATCAGTTTTTGGCTTGAGAGCAGGAGGAATGGTTTCTGCCTTAGGGCGCTCTTTCTCCGCCGAACCAAACCACATTGTCGGCTTGGCCTGGGCATATGCCGACTTGATGGTCTGCTCAAACCTGGGCGTCCCCCTCACTGAGATTTGGTCTCCCAGGATAGTGCAGCAAGCAAACACATCAGATTGCATCCCCAATACGACCTTTGAACCGTCATCAAGGCTTCCAGCCACAGGGCCTAGAATGCGCTTGAACTCGTCCTTGCTAAGTTGGTGGATGTCTCTGAGGTCTGGTCTCTGCATGTGTAGAGGGCTCGATGAAGAGTGGTGGGGCGATCACTTTATCATTAATGAGCCAATCGAGACCATGCAGGCTTTTTCTGACAGCGGCAGTTTGTGACGCTTTCTATAGATAGGCAACGGGGGGGTTAATAGCTAATAGGAAATGCTAAAGCTGGCAATGATGCTAATTGCCATCACTGTGAATAATTATAGGGAAATATAGTTTTATCTGGGTGAAGAGATAATTATTTGGAAAATATATCTATGGCAGCAAGTCGCGAATATCACACCCCATTACCCTGGCAAGACGATAAGCCTTTTCCAGGGTGACATTGACCTCTCCACGCTCAATTCGTCCTACGTAGCTTCTATCCATTTCGGCAGCATGTGCGAGTGCATCTTGCGATACGCCCAATTGAAGCCGTCTATCACGTACAGCATCACCAAATTTTTTTGCTAGGTCTTGCATGTCTCGCCTCTCTATGGCGAGCACTATCTCTGGTTGTCTGGCTAACAGCCACGGACTATAATCCGCAACTCAATGTTTACCCCCATTATTAATTGTCATTTGAGGCCGAGGATTACTTATGGATTCCCAGACTGTGTGGTTACCAACCGCACTCTACACCGCACTAATTCGATTACAGCTGGACGATTTCACTGCGACTGGGTGCGTAAGTGCTGTTTTTGGTGCCAAGGCTGAACCGAAGGTACATAGGAAGCGTTATAGCATTATTTATTTGAATCTCATCAAGCTAGTCCGTTTGGGGCTCCTAAAGAGAAAGCACGTTGATGATGGGAAGCGCTTTTCTCATTTCATCAAGACTCCCAAGTTCGATGAAGTGCATTTCAAGGAGGAATTTATTGGGCCAGAGGCTCTGGTGTCAGAGCAGGATAAGGAGAAAGACAGGGAGATCGAGAGGGTGAAGAATGAACTTGAATCCATTAAGAGTAAGTTGGGTACGAGAGAACAACACTACCGTCAAACGTTGCAGATGAACGACCTCAAGCTTGCAGAATACAACGAACTACGCTCTGACTTCCCCTTGTTAGCACCAATAATCGACAAGGCTGTCAGCGATGCTGTTGAGGAGAGCCGTAAAATAAAGGGCAAGATAGCAGCTGTTGAGCGAATCTTGACTGTTATCTGGATGATCACCACACCTAAGAAAAGAGAAAGCAATCTATAGAGAGGTAGAGCAACATCTGCGAACAGATCTGGATGACCTGAATCTTTCATAACGTTACCGAAAAAAGATTAGCCCTTTTCATATTTAACTTGCTTCTTAGGCATGGTCACATAAAAAACTATCCAGACCTTATTTCATTTCTTGCATCGAGTTTTGCAAGAGGACACTTTTTAGATATTCCAAAGCTCAATTTTCATATGCAAGAACTGCAAGACATGGTTTTATCCAACAGCAACAATGCTTAACTATCGAACAAATTAGCGAAAATGAAATACCTATAGCGGCTCACTACCAGCCAACAGATAAATGACCAAAATGAATCCCTCTCTGTTTGCTCCTGTCTCTCTGATGATGCTGACCACGAGGGTTTTGGTAAACCCCACCCTCGCCATGCAGGGAGGCAATCTGGTATCTTAGCCCCCGGTCAGCGGCTGAGATCTCATGGCTTTTTGTTTTGCTTTGCTGACAAAAGCCAAACCCCATCTCTTCGCGCCTGTAACGCTGTACCCATTTTTGAATTTGCTAGTTCAAGTTTATCGAGGAACACAAGATGTATCGACGCATAGAAGCACGCATGGTCAATAACCTTCTGGGCACAGAACAGCTCCCAATGCCGACCTACGCGACCGATGGCTCCGCAGCCATGGACCTACGCGCATGCATCGCTGAACCCGTGACGATTGCGCCAGGCGCTCGCCATCTTCTGAAAACTGGACTCGCTATCAACATGATGGACCCGAGCTTAGTAGCCATAGTAGCTTCCCGTTCTGGGCTCTCATTGAAACATGGTATTCGCGTAGCTCAAGGTATTGGTGTCATTGATGCGGACTACCATGGCGAAATAGGCGTCATCTTGGCAAACGATGGCGAAGACCCTTACACCGTACAGCCTGGTGACCGGATCGCACAGTTGATGTTCCAACCGGTTGTACAGGTATCGTTGAGTGTTGTTGAGGAATTCTCCACCGAAACCGAGCGTGGTAGTGGTGGTTTCGGTAGTACCGGTAAAGCATAGACCGCCAACATACCAAAACCTGTGGCCTGAGACACTTTTTCCGACATCAAGATAAAAATACTTTAATTTCATGCATTTAAAAAATTGAGACAGTTTTTTATCGTATAGTGGTCGGTCTCATCGATTCCGACTATCAGGGTCAGCTGATGGTCTCGGTCTGGAACCGCGGCAAGGATGAGTTCACCATGCAACCCGGCGAGCGTATCGCCCAGCTGGTGATCATGCCGGTAGTTCAGGCCAGCTTCCAATTGGTCGATGAGTTCAACCAGAGCGAACGGGGTGAAGGCGGTTTTGGTTCTTCTGGTCGCCAATAACAGACCACACCAGCCTGATGGGCGGTGCCTAATAACAGAATCAAGCCATTGTTTTTTTTAGGGGAATCCATGGCAAGCAGTAATCAGAAACAGAGTCGGCGCGATCAGATCCTGCAGGCGCTCGCCCATATGCTGGAAACCAGTCCCGGCCAGCGCATCACCACGGCCCGTCTGGCGGCCGAGGTCGGCGTCTCTGAAGCAGCCCTCTATCGACACTTTCCAAGCAAGGCGCGGATGTTCGAAGGGCTGATCGACTTTATCGAGGATTCCCTGCTGTCACGGGTCAATCTGATCATGGCGGAAGAGAAGGACACCATGGCGCGCTGCCACCACATCCTGCAGCTGCTGCTGGTGTTCGCCGAGCGCAATCCCGGCATCACCCGCATCCTCAATGGCGACGCCCTGCTGGGTGAGCACGATCGGCTGCGGGATCGCATCAGCATCCTGTTCGACAAGCTGGAGACCCAGATCAAACAGGTGCTGCGCGAGAAGCGGCTGCGCGAGGGTCAAGGCTTCCAGCTCGACGAGACCATGCTGGCCAATCTGCTGCTGGCCTACACCGAAGGTCGCATCAGCCAGTTCGTGCGCTCCGAGTTCAAGCTCAAGCCCACCGCCGGTTTCGAAGATCAGTGGCAATTTATCCGCAGCCAGCTGCTGCAGAGCTGATGGTTTTTTCGCATCATTCAGCAAAAAGAAGGGAGGCTTTGGCCTCCCTTCTTTTTTGTGTCAGGTTTTTATGGCAGAAAAGAAGTACCAGATGCGACCCGTACTGTCGCGCTGCGGTGTTAGATTTATCCACCATAAACCTTTTAGAACCTGACAGGACATCCTATGGAACCCGAAATCATTACCGAAGCGCAGACCTGGCTGGTCAATAATCAGGGACTGCTGATCGAATACGGCGTCAATATCGCCGCCGCCCTGCTGACCCTGCTGGTCGGCTATATCGCCGCCAACCTCATCAGCGGGGGCGTGGTCAAGGTGATGCAGGCCCGCAAGCTGGACACCACAGTCACCCACTTCGTCGGCAGCATCCTCAAGTACGCCATTCTGGTGTTCGTGGTGATCGCCGCGCTGGGCCGTGTCGGGGTGCAGACCGCCTCCTTCGTCGCCATTATCGGTGCAGCCGGTCTGGCCATCGGTCTGGCGCTGCAAGGCTCGCTCTCCAACTTCGCTGCCGGCTTCCTGCTGATTATCTTCCGCCCCATCAAGGCGGGCGAGTTTATCGAAGTGGCAGGCACCGCGGGTGTGGTGCAGTCCGTTCAGCTCTTTACCACCACCCTCACCTCCGGTGACAACAAGATGGTGGTAGTACCGAACTCCGCCATCCTCAACGGCACCATCGTCAACTACTCGCGTATGGATACCCGCCGCGTCGATATGACCTTTGGCATCGGCTACGGCTCAGACCTGCGCAAGGCCAAGCAGATCCTCGAGCGTCTGGTGAACGAAGAGCCGCGCATCCTGAAAGATCCGGCCTCCACCATCGCCGTTGCCGCGCTGGCCGACTCCTCGGTCAATATCGTGGTGCGTCCGTGGGTCAAGACCGGTGACTACTGGGGTGTCTGGTTCGACTTCCACGAGAAGGTGAAACTCACCTTTGATGCCGAAGGGATCGAAATTCCCTTCCCGCAGATGGTGATGCACATGCAAAAACCGCAGGCGTGAACGCGGTAAAGCAGCAACCCACAATGCCAGCCTTCGGGCTGGCATTGTCATTTCTGGCGCGCCATCCGCTGCATAATCAGGCCAGCGGAATGAAAACAATTTCAGAGCAGCGGGCCAGCCCCAATCATGAGCGAGCGCAAGATCCCCCTTGCTTTCGTGACTCATAATCCCGATGTTCTGGTTGTATACTCCCGACGGTTGCCCCATTGCGGTAAAAGACAATCGGTAAAACTCTGTTACACGGGCCGCCCGGCCGGCTCGCTATAATGCTCGGATAATAAGGTTTGGCGGGACCTTGCCTGCAAGGTTCAAACACAACTTGGCATTTCAGGAATCCTATGAAAAATATCAATCCAACCCAAACCCAGGCCTGGCAGGCACTGGAAGCCCACTTTGCAGCAAACAAAGAGACCCGACTCAAGGATCTGTTCGCGCAGGACCCGAAGCGCTTTGACAAGTTTTCCCTTACCTTCGGCGGCGACATCCTGGTTGATTACTCGAAGAACCTGATCACCGAAGAAACCCTCAAGTTGCTGGTTGATCTGGCCAAAGAGACCGATCTTCGCAGCGCGATCGATGCCATGTTCAATGGCGAAAAGATCAACATGACCGAAGGGCGCTCCGTACTGCACGTGGCCCTGCGCAACCGCTCCGACCGCCCCATCGAGTGCGACGGCAAGGATGTGATGCCGGAAGTGAATGCCGTACTGGCCAAGATGAAAGGCTTCTGCGAGAAGATCATCTCCGGCGAGTGGAAAGGCTACACCGGCAAGGCGATCCAGCACGTGGTCAACATCGGTATCGGTGGCTCTGATCTCGGCCCGGT
Organism: Aeromonas sp. HMWF016; assembly: GCF_963878195.1. NCBI lineage: Bacteria > Pseudomonadati > Pseudomonadota > Gammaproteobacteria > Aeromonadales > Aeromonadaceae > Aeromonas > Aeromonas sp. HMWF016. The sequence continues at coordinate 8,095 of NZ_CAWNWX010000004.1, read as the reverse complement.
GATGATCACCGAGGCGCTGCGTCCCTACAAAAACCACCTGCAGATGCACTTCGTCTCCAACGTCGATGGCACCCACATCGCCGAAACCCTGAAGAAGATCGATCCGGAAACCACCCTGTTCCTGGTGGCCTCCAAGACCTTCACCACCCAGGAGACCATGACCAACGCCCTGACCGCCCGCGACTGGTTCATCAAGATCGCGGGTGACAAGGCCCACGTTGCCAAGCACTTCGCTGCCCTCTCCACCAACGGCAAGGCCGTGGCCGAGTTCGGTATCGACACCAACAACATGTTCGAGTTCTGGGACTGGGTTGGCGGCCGCTACTCCTCCTGGTCTGCCATCGGTATGCCCATCGCCCTCTCCGTCGGTTTCGAGAACTTCGAAGCCCTGCTGCAAGGCGCCTTCGAGATGGACATGCACTTCGCCACTGCCTCCTATGAGCAGAACGTGCCGGTGCTGCTGGCGCTGATCGGCCTGTGGTACAACAACTTCTACGGTGCCGAGTCTGAAGCCATCCTGCCGTACGACCAGTACATGCACCGCTTCCCTGCCTACTTCCAGCAGGGCAACATGGAGTCCAACGGCAAGTACGTGGATCGCAACGGCAAGCCGGTTGACTACCAGACTGGCCCCATCATCTGGGGTGAGCCAGGCACCAACGGCCAGCACGCCTTCTATCAGCTGATCCACCAGGGCACCAAGCTGATCCCCTGTGACTTCCTGGCGCCTGCCATCAGCCACAACCCGATCGGTGACCATCACCCGAAACTGCTGGCCAACTTCTTCGCCCAGACCGAGGCGCTGGCCTTCGGCAAGAGCAAGGAAGAGGTTGAAGCCGAGTTCCTGGCGGCTGGCAAAACCCTGGAGCAGGTCAAGGATCTGGTGCCGTTCAAGGTGTTCGAAGGCAACCGCCCGACCAACTCCATCCTGTTCAAGAGCCTGACCCCGAAAACCCTGGGTGCCCTGATCGCCATGTATGAACACAAGATCTTCGTACAGGGCGCAATCTGGAACATCTTCAGCTTCGACCAGTGGGGCGTGGAACTGGGCAAACAGCTGGCCAACAAGATCCTGCCGGAGCTGGGCAACAACGAGGCTGTCACCAGCCACGACTGCTCCACCAACGGCCTGATCAACACCTGGAAAGCGTGGAAAGCCTGATTTATCGGGCCTTTCTGAATGCAAAAGCCCCGCTCGATGAGCAGGGCTTTTTTATGACTGTCAGGCTGATTTTTCCTGGCTGGCCGGTCGGGTGTCCAGTCCGACCGGCGACGGGGATCGTCATCTCCGCCCCTTCATCATCCAGCCCGATGCTGGATTAACCGCCAACGGCGATGCGCTTCATGTCTTTCATATAACCACGCAGTACCTGACCGATTTTTTCGATCGGGTGGTTGCGGGTCGCTTCGTTGGCCGCCAGCAGCGCCAGGTTGTCGACGCTCTGCCCTTCCGCCTTGCTGGCACCCAGGTCGCCCGCTTTCAGGGTCGGCATGAAGTGCTCGCGCAGCAAGGGCACGGCGGCGTTGGCGAACAGGTAGTTACCGTATTCGGCGGTGTCGGAGATGACCACGTTCATCTCGTACAGACGCTTGCGAGCAACGGTGTTGGCGATCAGCGGCAACTCGTGCAGGGATTCGTAGTAGGCAGACTCCTGGTAGATACCGGAAGCCACCATGGTCTCGAACGCCAGCTCGACACCCGCCTTGACCATGGCCACCATCACCACGCCACTGTCGAAGTACTCCTGCTCGGCAATCTTGCCTGCGAACGCCGGCGCATTTTCGAAGGCAGATTTGCCGGTCTCTTCGCGCCAGCCGAACAGCTTGGCATCGTCTTCGGCCCAGTCGGCCATCATGCCGCGGGAGAACTCACCGGCGATGATGTCGTCCATATGCTTCTCGAACAGCGGGCGCATCAGGGTCTTGAGCTGCTCGGAAAGCTCGAAGGCGCGCAGCTTGGCCGGGTTGGAGAGGCGGTCCATCATCAGGCTGATACCACCCTGTTTCAGAGCTTCTGTGATGGTCTCCCAGCCGAACTGGATAAGCTTGCCGGCGTAGGCCGGGTCGGTGCCTTCGGCAACCAGCTTGTCGTAGCAGAGCAGGGAACCGGCCTGCAGCATGCCGCAGAGGATGGTCTGCTCGCCCATCAGGTCGGATTTCACTTCCGCCACGAAGGAGGACTCCAGCACCCCGGCACGGTCGCCGCCGGTGGCAGAGGCCCACGCCTTGGCGATGGCCATGCCTTCACCCTTGGGATCGTTCTCCGGGTGAACAGCGATCAGGGTCGGCACGCCGAAACCACGCTTGTACTCTTCACGCACTTCGGTCCCCGGGCACTTGGGCGCCACCATCACGACGGTGATGTCGGAGCGGATCTGCTGACCCTCTTCCACCACGTTGAAGCCGTGGGAGTAGCCCAGCGCAGCGCCCTGCTTCATCAGCGGCATCACGGTTTTCACTACGTCGGAGTGCTGTTTGTCCGGAGTCAGGTTCAGCACCAGATCGGCGGTCGGGATCAGCTCTTCATAGGTGCCGACCGCGAAGCCGTTGTCAGTGGCCTTCTGCCAGGAGGCGCGCTTCTCGGTGATGGCGGCCTTGCGCAGGGCGTAGGAAATATCCAGCCCGGAGTCGCGCATGTTCAGACCCTGGTTCAGACCCTGGGCACCACAGCCCACAATCACCACCTTCTTGCCCTTCAGCACGTTGCAGCCGTCCGCGAACTCTTCGCGCTGCATGAAACGACACTTGCCCAGTTGGGCCAACTGCTGACGCAGGTTCAAGGTGTTGAAATAGTTAGCCATGGTGATTGCTCCGTTCGATTGATTCCATGCCGGATAGCGGCGTTGTCTGAACCACTATAGCGCGGGACACTTATTGCCTGAACTGATATATTCGAAACAGTACGTTGCAATAATTGAAACGTTAATCCTTCATAATTGCCTGCTGAATGTACCGCGAGATGGCAGAAACAAGCCGCCAACCGCTGGATATCGGGCACACAAGCCGCGCCAGGAGCTGAAAGATGGACCTTCGCAATCTCGAGCTGTTTCTCCACCTCGCCGACTCCCTCCACTTCGGCAAGAGCGCCGATGCCATGGCGGTCAGCCCCTCCACCCTGAGTCGCGCGATCCAGCGACTGGAGCAGGAGACCGGCTGCATCCTGTTCGAACGGGACAACCGCTCGGTGCGGCTCACCCCCGCTGGCGAGAAGCTGCGGGAGTTTGGCGGCGGCCTGTTGCAGGAGTGGCGTCAGCTCAAGCAGGAGCTCAAACGCAGCGATGAACCGCTGCAGGGGCGGCTGCGGGTCTTCTGTTCGGTCACCGCCAGTTACTTTCTGCTGCCCGAGGTGCTGGAGCGCTTTCGCCGCCGCTATCCCCAGCTGGAGATCAAGCTGGAGACCG
>NZ_CAWNWX010000004.1:0-4684 GCF_963878195.1 Aeromonas sp. HMWF016 | reverse complement strand
CCCGCCCCGATGCCCTGCCCGCCAAGCTGGAGTTCGCCAGCCTGCAGCTGGTGCCGCTGGTCTTTATTGCGCCGCGCAATGCCCCGCAGCTCAACCAGTGGTTCCGCCAGGGAGAGCCGGATTGGGAGCAACTGCCGGTCATCCTCTCCGAGCAGGGCTTGGCCCGCAAACGCAGTGATCAGTGGTTTCGCAATAAGGGGATAGCGCCCAACATCTATGCCGAAGTGGCGGGTAACGAGGGGATTGTCGCCATGGTGGCGCTCGGCTGTGGCGTGGGGCTGGTACCGGCGGCGGTAATCGACCACAGCCCGCTCGGCGACAAGGTGCGGATCATCGACCTCAAACCCGCTTTCAAGCCATTTGATGTGGGGATCGGGGTGCTCAAGAAGCGATTGGAAGAACCGCTGATCCGCGCCTTCTGGGATACGGCACAGAACCAGAACTCACTGCGCTGAGACGGGCTGGTAGATGAGCGTCGGGTCGGCCATCATCTTGCGACTCGACAACGGCAGATCAGGGTTGTTCAGCTCGAGACGCTGCCGCTGGTCGAGCTGCAAACGGCGGATGGTGCTGCCAAACCCCTCCTCGAAGATCCGGTCAAAATCCCCGGTTTGCCGCGCCCGCTGCAGGCCAAGCTCAATGCGCTGCGCCAGCTCCGGATATTTGGGCGAAACAAAGAAGAGCAGCGCCAGCGGATAGCGAAACACCAGACGGGGCTCGATGGCGAGATCGGGATGCTGCCTGAGCTCATCCTCGACCTCGATGACCGAGCGCAGGAAGCAGTCAAAGCGCTTCTTGCGCAGCATGTTGAAGAGCGCCTCATAAAGATTGCCCACCGTCACCTTGAGGCCGTTAGCCCGCAGCAACTGGGTGTCTGGCCAGGATCTGTGCTGGCCAATGATGAGCCCGGAGCGGCGCCAGTCGGCCAGCGAATGAATAGCGGCAAAGCGCCCCTCATCCCCCTGCCGAATCAGACAAACCCGCCAGCCGAGCAGCCCCTTGGCCAGCGGAATGTGGATTGCCAGCAACTCCCGCTCTCGCTCACCATCCGGGGCAAAAACACCGACCTGAACCAGCTCGCCGCTGTGCAGCTCTTTCACCGTCCGCCCCTGTTCCATCGGCGGGCTGGAGACCAGCTGGTAGGGGCCATATTCAGGCACCGTCAGATCGAGAGAGAGCCGCAACAACTGCACCACTGCCGGGTTGGGATGCTCCAGCAGCAGATTCCAGGCGCGGATCGACTGCACGGCAGCCGACGCATCCGCCGCCCACAGCCACAACACCATGCACCACAATCCGACTCGCTTCATTCCCCGCACCATCCAAGCGCCATGCTTCTGGTCATACTATAACGCCAGCCAAGGGCCTGATGCGGCGTTCGCTGCCAGATGTGTGAACCTTCTCCGGTCCCGTCTCATGTCAGAAGTGACAATAGGCAAACCGGGCAAGGGATCGCAGACTGAATATTCGCCATCATCGAACCACATCAGGGAGGAGCGCCATGAAACAGCATCTGGTCGAGATCAAGGGATCAACCCTGTTTGAGGAGTATTTGCAGAGCATGGGTCTGCCCAGCACCTTGCTGGACAGGGAGCAGGAGATCTACCTGCAGGAGCGCCACCTCGGTGCCATCCGCCGGGTACAGGGGGAGCTGCGCTTTTACCTGCGCGCCAACGCCCTCAACAAACGGTGATCGGGAGCCGGTCACAGAACCTGCAACAAAGAGGTATTAGACTGGTATCTTCCCCCTTTCGACGGGAGTGCCCATGAACGCAAGCGGTCTGGATCGGCTGTTCAAACCCCAATCAATCGCCATCATCGGCGCCTCGACCGATCCGCACAAAGCGGGCCACGTGATCGTTCGCCACCTGCTGGCGGGCAACTTCAAAGGGCCCATCCTGCCAGTCACCCCGCGCAGCAAGGCAGTGGCTGGCGTGCTGGCCTATCCCGATATCGCCAACCTGCCGCTGGCTCCGGATCTCGCCATCATCTGTACTCGCCGGGAGCGGGTCATCCCCCTGCTGGAGGCACTCGGCCAGAAGGGAACAGGCGCAGCCATCATACTCGCCGCCGATTTTTCACAAGATGAGCGGCAGGAGCTGAAACGGCTTTGCCGACAATATGGCATCCGCCTGCTCGGCCCCAACAGCATGGGGATGCTGCTGCCCGGTCAGGGGCTCAATGCCAGCTTTTCACCGATTGCCGCCAAGCCCGGGCAAGTCGCCTTTCTCTCCCAGTCTGCCGCGGTCAGCACCACCATTCTCGACTGGGCCAAGCAGCATGAGCTGGGCTTCTCCGCCTTTATCTCTCTTGGCGATCACTGCGATATCGACTTCGGCCAGCTGCTGGATCAACTATCCCGCGACAGCGTGACCCGCGCCATCCTGCTCTACATGGACAAGCTGCACGATGCCCGCCATTTTCTCTCGGCAGCTCGAGCGGCCTCGCGCAACAAGCCAATCCTGGTGCTGAAAAGCGGACGCCACGATCCGGCTCACGGCCTCGACAACGTCTATGACGCCGCCATCCGCCGCGCCGGCATGCTGCGGGTGCGGGATACCCACGAGCTGTTTGCCGCAGTGGAAACACTGAGCCACTCCATGACCCTCAAGGGGGAGCGACTAGCCATCATCTCCAATGGCCGCGGGCTGGCCAATATGGCGGTGGATGTGCTGCTGGAGCGGGGCGGCAAACTGGCCCGCCCGCCGCTCGATATCGGCAGCGATGCCACCATTACCACCTATCAGGAAACGCTGGACAACCTGCTTGGGGAAGAGGGGATCGATGCCATCCTGATCATTCACGCCCCCTCCCTTACAGCCCCCAGTGCGCCGCTGGCCAGCCACCTTATCACCCACCTGAAACAGCACCCCAGAGCGCGCCGTTTCAATATTCTCACCAACTGGGCGGGCGAGTACTCGGCGCAGGAGGGGCGCAAACTCTTTACCGAGGCGGGCATCCCGACCTACCGTACCCCGGAAAGCGCCATGGCCGCCTTCATGCACATGGTGGAGTACCGCCGCAACCAGAAGCAGCTGATGGAGACCCCCGCCTCCCTGCACGGCAACCAGCTCAATATCGAGCTCTGCCAGCAGCTGATCCGCCAAGCGCAGGAGCGCAAACAGCTGAGGTTGGATACCCATCTCGCCCACCCCATCTTGCAAGCAGCCGGGCTCGCAACATTGCCCACCTGGATCGTCACCGATGCCATCGAGGCAACCCTGACTGCCGAGCAGATCGGCTACCCGGTGGCAGTGAAACTCCGTTCGCCCGATATCCTGCACAAATCTGCCGTGCACGGTGTGGTGCTCAATCTGCGCACCTCGGCCGAAGTAGCACAGGCTGCCGATGCCATTCTGGACAGGGTGAAACAGCACGATCCCGGCGCCCGTATTGAAGGGCTGCTGGTGCAGCGCATGGCACGGCGCAGCGGTGGCCTTGAGCTGCGGGTACGTATCCAGCAAGACGCCATCTTTGGCCCCGTCATTCTGCTGGGGGAATCGGGCGCGGAGCCACAGGAGATGGTTGCGGCGCTACCGCCGCTCAATCAGGCGCTGGCTCGTTACCAGATCATCGGCGCGCTCAAGAGTCGCAAGATCCGTGAACATGCCACGCCGGATCGGCTGGATATCGATGCCCTCAGTCAGGTGCTCTGCCAGCTCTCCGAACTGCTGCTCGCCTTCCCGCAGATCCAGGAGCTGGATCTTCATCCGCTGCAAGCTTGTGGCACCGAAATGGTGGTGCTGGATGCCAGCGTCACGCTGGCCGACCCTGCACTTCCCCCCACCAATCGGCTGGCGATCCGACCCTACCCGACCGAGCTGGAGGAGGGAGCCTGGCTCAAGGATCAGAGTCATGTTCTGCTGCGCCCCATTCGTCCGGAAGATGAGCCGGCCCACAAGCAGTTCGTACTGCAAGTCTCCGATGAAGACAGGTACAAGCGCTTCTTCGCCGACGTGGGTGAGCTGGGCCACGAAGAGTTGGCCCGCATGACCCAGATCGATTACGACCGCGAAATGGCCTTTGTCGCCGTAGGGCAGGATGGGGAGCGCAAAGATCAGATTCTCGGGGTGGTGCGCGCCATCTCTACACCAGATCTCAGCGATGCCGAATTTGCTATTCTGGTTCGTTCCGACCTGAAAGGACTGGGGCTCGGCAAACTGATGATGGAGAAGATCATCCGCTACGCCTGCGAACAGGGCATTGGCCAGCTCTCCGGCATGACCATGCCGAGCAATCGCGGCATGGTAACCCTCGCCAAGCGACTCGGCTTCACCATTGACGTCCAGATGGAGGAGGGGGTGGTCAATATGGCCCTTCTCTGTGGGGCTAAATCTGAGTGAAGGCGGCGGGTGGCCACGAGTGATCCAGCACAAATAGTTGCGAATAATCCAAAAGTGACCGCGATTACACCCCAAAAGGAGTTAATAGCGGGCCTGCCAGCACCCTCCCTTAGGTAAGGGCTATTGTTCAGTGGCTTCTGGATGCTGAAAACACAAAAGCCCGGTCATCAGACCAGGCTTTGGTGTCTATTCTGGCGTGCAACGCTGTGGCTCAATCGGCAAATCGCCCATAGCAAAAAGGCCTTCCCTATCGGGAAGGCCTTCTATTTAGTGGCGGAGCGGACGGGACTCGAACCCGCGACCCCCGGCGTGACAGGCCGGTATTCTAACCGACTGAACTA
>NZ_CAWNWX010000003.1:0-1557 GCF_963878195.1 Aeromonas sp. HMWF016 | reverse complement strand
CTGAAAGCGCTGGAAGGCGAAGCTCAGTGGGAAGAGAAGATCCTGGAACTGGCTGGCCACCTGGACACCTACATTCCGGAGCCGGAGCGTGCCATCGACCTGCCGTTCCTGATGCCGATCGAAGACGTATTCTCTATCGCTGGCCGTGGTACCGTAGTTACCGGTCGTGTAGAGCGCGGTATCGTTAAAGTTGGTGAAGAAGTGGAAATCGTAGGTATCAAAGATACCACCAAGACCACCTGTACCGGCGTTGAAATGTTCCGCAAACTGCTGGACGAAGGTCGTGCAGGCGAGAACATCGGTGCACTGCTGCGTGGCGTGAAGCGTGAAGACGTAGAGCGTGGTCAGGTACTGGCCAAGCCGGGCACCATCAAGCCGCACACCAAGTTTGAATCTGAAGTGTACGTGCTGTCCAAAGAAGAAGGTGGTCGTCATACCCCGTTCTTCAAAGGCTACCGTCCGCAGTTCTACTTCCGTACTACCGACGTGACCGGTACCATCGAACTGCCGGAAGGCGTAGAGATGGTAATGCCGGGCGACAACATCAAGATGGTTGTTACCCTGATTGCGCCGATCGCGATGGACGACGGCCTGCGTTTCGCTATCCGTGAAGGTGGCCGTACCGTAGGTGCTGGTGTTGTAGCTAAAGTTATCGCTTAATCGATACTTTAAATGCACACATGAAAGGGGTGGCTTCGGCCGCCCCTTTTGTTTTTGGGCTTTATCTGCCCTGTGAGATACTGGGCAAAACCATTGATAGAGGTAGTTTCCGTGAGCAAACCCGCCATTTTTCTGGATCGTGACGGTGTCATCAATGAAGACACTGGCTATGTCAGCCAGGTCGATGACTTCCATTTTCTGCCCGGAGTCATAGACGCCCTGCAGCTCCTCAAAAAGAAAGGCTATCTGCTGGTTGTAGTGACCAACCAGTCAGGGATTGCCCGCGGCTATTTCACCGAAGATGATTTCATGAACCTGACCGAGTGGATGGATTGGTCACTGGCTGATCGTGATGTGGACCTCGATGGTATCTACTTCTGCCCGCATCATCCGGAGCACGGTGCTACCTGTGACTGCCGCAAGCCGGAACCGGGAATGTTGCTGCTTGCCAAGCAGGAACTGAACATCGACATGAGCCGTTCCTATATGGTGGGTGACAAGCCTTCCGATCTGAAAGCAGCCATCAATGCCGGGGTTGGTCACAAGATCATGGTCAGAACCGGTAAGCCGGTCACCGAAGCGGGTAACGCATTGGCCGATGCTATCTATGACAATCTGCATGATTTTGCTATCGCGGTGCCTGCAGCAAGCTGATTTCGCCGGTTAAATATGCTGATTGGTGGCTTTGTGAGCGATCGAACAGCGAAAGCCATCTTTTTGCAATTATCCCCTTGCCATAACGAATTCACTCCCTATAATGCGCCTCCATCGACACGGCAAGCGGCAACGCAAACAACCCGGTCGGTAACCTCGAAAAGCCTTGGAAAATAAGGCTTGACTCGAGAAGGCGGTTGAGTAGAATGCCACTCCCGCAGCAGCAAAATCTGCGTCGCTCTT
>NZ_CAWNWX010000002.1:22639-24168 GCF_963878195.1 Aeromonas sp. HMWF016 | reverse complement strand
GCTCGGTGCCCTCTACTCTCTGCTGGGGCAAGTGGGGGCGCGGCAGCGCCATCCCGGCCGGGTCGTTGCAGTGCGCACGCTGGTGGATCAGACTTGCGAGCTGACCATGCAGCTGGAGCGGCCGCTCCCCCATTACCGCCCGGGTCAGTTTGCCTTTTTCGAGTTTGACGCCAAGGAGGGGCCGCACCCCTTTACCCTGGTGCGGGTGTCGGCGGATCGGCGCCAGCTGGTGATCGCGGTGCGGGCGCTCGGGGATCATACCCGTCAGCTGGTGGCAGAGGCGCGCGTCGGGGATGAGGTGGTGGTGACCGGCCCCTATGGCGCTTTTGTCGCCCCGCAAGGGGGAGGGCGAGCCCTCTGGCTGGGGGCCGGGATCGGTATCACGCCGTTTGTGGCCTGGCTGGAGGGGCTGGCTGCCCGTGGCGAGCGCGGCGAGGGGATCACCCTGATCCAGTGTGCGCCGGATCTGGCGGGCGCGGTCTACCACCAGCGGTTGGCCGAGCTCTGTCATCGCACCGGTGTGCGCTATCAGCTGCATCTGGACAAGGTGGCCGGGCGGCTGGATCTGGCCCGCATCGCGCAGGATACACCTGAGCAGGTATGGTTTTGTGGGCCAGAGGGGATGGCAGATGCCCTGACCCGGCTGTTGCCGGACGGGCATCTGCATCGCGAGCTGTTTCGCTTCCGTTGACTTCGATGGGCGCCGTTACTGGGGGCTGGCTGGCAACTGCTTGAGGGCTGCTTGTACCGCCGCCTCCAGTTGCGGATCCCGCCCCGCCAGCATGTCGGCAGGGGTGAGGGGCACCTGCAGATCCGGGATCAGCTCCTGATTCTCGTAGAAGGTGCCGTCCGGTTTGCGCAGACCCAGGGTCGGAATGCCGTAGGAGAGGCCGGGCACGAGACGGGAAGTGTGGCCATAGACCATGGTGCCGGTACCGGGCACCGGCTCGCCGACGATGGGGCCAATCTTGAGCGCGCGGTAGTACTCGGGGAAGGCGGAGCCCTCCGAGTAGCTGCCGGCGTTGACCAGCACCACCGAGGGCTTGGTCCACTGGCGGGTCGCGGCATCGCTGGCGCCTTGTCCCGCCTTGGGATCCGAGATGGCCATGCCGTGGGCGCTGCTGCTGCCGGTGAGGAAGCCGACCAGGGTATTGGCAAGATAGCCCCCCTTGTTGAAGCGCACGTCGACGATGAGCGCCTCGCTGCTGCGCAACCGGCCGAGCGCCTCCGACACCAGCTCCTCATAGACGGCGCTGTTCATCTCCGGCAGATAGACGTAGCCGACCCTGCCCTTGCTCAGCTTGGCCACCAGATCCCGCCGCTTGGCGATCCAGCTGTCGAGCTGCAGCCGGTACTCCTGCTGCTGATCGATGGCGGTCACCTCCACCTCGTCCGGCTCCTTGTTCCCCTCCTGCTGGAAGGTGAGGGCAAGCCGCGCCCCGGCCTTGTGGTTGAGGGCGCGCTCTAGCTCTGTCTGGGTGGTGACCGGATTGCCGTTGATGGCAAGCAGACGGGCACCGGCGGCGATG
>NZ_CAWNWX010000002.1:13721-22615 GCF_963878195.1 Aeromonas sp. HMWF016 | reverse complement strand
CCACCCCCTCTTTGCCATCCTGCCAGTAGCCCCCGAGACTGGCGGTCTCATCCGCCATATCGGGATAGCGGGTGGGGCCATAGCCCCAGGTGTGGGAGACGTTCAGCTCGCCCGCCAGCTCCGCCAGCAGGTCACCGAAGTCGCGGCCGTTGTTGATGCCGACAAGCAGTCGGCGATAGGTGGCGACATAACCGTTCCAGTCCACTCCGTTCATGTCGTCGCGATAGAACTCGTCCCGGGTGAGGCGGGCGATCTGGTCAAAGGCGGCCACCATGCGGGCGTGCAGGTCCCTGCTCTGCACCAGCTCGAAAGCGGAGCTGAGCACCTCGCCGGAGTCGAGGTTAATGCGGGTGATCTCTCCGTCTCGCACCAGAGTGGCCAGGGTCGCCTCCTGATTGAGGGTGGCCATGGCCGGCCCCGGCTGATCGCCAAACAGCTGGCGGGTCTCCCCCTTGCGCAGGTCGAGCGCGTAACCCTTGATCTCGCTCTCGTTGTTGGGGCCCCCCTCTTCCACCAGATAGACGAGCTGGTCGTGGACGACCCGGCTGGCGAGCAGCGTGCCGCTGGGGAAGAGTTGTAGTGCCTCCCGATGGGAGAGGCGATCGGTCTCGAAGCCATACCCCTCCTTGGGCGGCGCCACTTCGGCCAGAAAGTCCGCCTTGGCCGCCCGGCTGCTGTAGATGCCGAGCAGGTTGCTGCCAAGGGGTTCACCATCGGCATCCAGCACCCCGTAACGGGTCGATTGCCAGTAGAGGATACCGCCATCCTGACTCCAGGCTGGCGCCCCGTCCTGATAGCCGTTGAGGCTGACATTAACCGGCTTGGCTTTGGCATCGGCCGTATCGAGCACGGCGATCTCCTGCTGGGCCGAGTCGGGGCGGAAGGTGAGCGCCAGATGGCGGGAGTCGGGAGCAAAGGCGAGCATCACCTCGTGGCGTGAGGGGTTGAAGCTGGCGGGAACTAGCTCGCGCTCTTTGTTGCTCGCCAGATCGAGCAGATGAATGGCCTGACCATCGACCACGAAGGCGAGCTGCTTGCCATCGGGAGAGAGCACCGGCCGGCTGATCCCCTTGCCGGGAATGGCCAGCAGCAGGCTCTCCTGCAAGGGGCCCGGATCGCTGAAGAGACGCTCCGGATCCGCTTTGCGCAGGCGATAGAGGGCGGCCGGCCCATCCTGTTCGGAGAGGTAGATAAGCGAGCGCTCCTTCTCGGCAAAGAGGGGGCTGGACTGCTCGCTGGGAGAGTCGGTGAGCTGGCGTACCCGCTCCCGCTCGGGATCGACGGCGAACAGGCTCCCCTCGCTCACCAGGATCAGCTCCTTGCCCTCCTCGCTGACCAGAATTGCGTCCGCCTGATTGTTGGACTGACTCTGTTCGTCCGGTTCGCTCACCACCTGTGGCGTGATGGCGAGCTTGCGCGGCTCGGTGCTGCCGGCATCGAGGCGGTAGAGCTCCCCGAGCCACGACCAGACCAGATCGCCGCTGCGCGAAGCGCTCAGACCCCGTACCGGATTGCCCTTGTAGTGGGTCAGCTGCTGCTCCTTGCCACTGGCCAGATCGCGGCGCCAGACGTTGAAGTCACCGCTGCGCTCGCTCAGGTAAAAGAGGGTATCCCCCTTGTCGTTCCAGACCGGATCGGTGGCGGCGATGCGATCCTCGGTCAGCTGACGGTGCTGCTTGCCATCGAACAGCCAGAGGCGGGAGACGGCAAACGAGTTCTGGTGCTTGCGAAAGGGTTGATCCATCGACGGCATCTGGTAGGCGATCTGCTGCCCGTGCGGGCGGGCGAGGATCGCTGGCAGTGGCAGATCGGCCTGCAGCTTGCCCCCTGTTACCGGCGCCCAATAGAGCGCGCTGCCGTGCACCCCTTCAGCCACGAAGTGATCGGCATTGGGGTCGGTCAGCCGCTGGCTGCTCAGCAGCAGCTGTTTACCATCGGAGCTGAACGCCTGCGGCAGGTCGTTGCGCGAGTCGCGGGTGAGCCGCACCATCTTGCCGCCGCTGGCGGGCACCACGAACACATCCTCGTTGCCGTAGAGGTTGGCGGCAAAGGCGATCTGCTTGCCATCCGGCGACCAGATGGGGCGCTGGCTCAGGTAGCTGCTGCCGGTAAGGGCGCTGGCCGGCCCCCCTTGTGCGCTGGTGATGAAGATCCGTCCCTGCCAGGTGAAGGCAAGCTGCTTGCCATCGGGGGAGAGGGCAGGGTCGCGCAGCCAGAGCGCATCCGCTGCGTAAGATACGGGCAGCCAGAGCAGCAGGGGGGACAACAGCAGATGGACGAAGCGGCATGAAGAGCGCATGGCATGATCCTGTCGATGGATTGAAAAGTAATCATCGCCGATCATCAGGTCATACGCCAGAACTGATGTCTGATGCTATCTTATTGTTTTGAATGTTAATTATTGATATTTGACCAACGTGAGAGGGGATCAGGCGAAACCGGTGCCAAGATATGTTTTATCGCGCATATTGAGTATTGATGGCGATCCAATATCATGGCGCTCGCTCGCCAGCAGGCGAAGATTATTCAGATGATTTGGCAACACCAAAGCCCGTATCAGAGGCTTGTCGAGGGATGGAATGAGAGCCGTATTACTGTGTTTACTGGGGCTGTGGCCCGCATTGAGTTTTGCCACCCTGTCTGCCGACATGGTGGTGGTCAAGAAGTCCACCTATAGCCTGACCCTGATGAAGGATGGCAAAGAGGTCAAACGCTACTGGATCGCGCTGGGCCCGGCGCCCAAGGGCCACAAGCAGCGGGAAGGTGATCAGCGCACACCGGAAGGTCGCTACATCCTCGACTACAAGAAGACCAACTCCGGCTATTACAAGGCTATTCACATCAACTACCCCAATCTGGACGATATCAAGGCGGCCAACGAGAAGGGGGTAAACCCCGGTGGCATGATCATGATCCACGGTCAGATCAACAGCATTGGCAACCGCAGGGTACAGCCCTCCAACTGGACCAACGGCTGCATCGCCATGCTCAACCACGATCTGGATGAGGTGTGGGATGCCGTCAAGCCCGGCACGCCCATCATCATCGAACCCTGATTGATGAACGGGGCCCGCTCCATCGAGCGGGCCCCGTTGGTTTATAGCGGATGTGATCCCGCCTTTCGGATGTCTTTTATGGACATCCACCATGTTATGAATGTCAATTCCAAAAAAACCTGCAAAAGGTGAGGATATGGGCTCAGCCAGTGAAGGAGCCTGCCATGTCTTTGACCGAAACCTGCCAGCGCATCGTGCGCGATCCCCATCTCTCTCCTGCCCAGAAGAGCCACGCGCTGGCGCTGGCCGCCGAGAATGCGCTGCCATACCCTGACCTGCCTGCCGCAGTGGCCGAGGCGATGGCGCAGGGATTTGTCTGTGACATGTTCGAGGGCCACGCCCCCTACAAGCCGCGCTATGTGCTGCCGGACTACGAGAAGTTCCTGACCCAGGGCTCCGCCTGGCTGGAGCTGGCAGCGCCACGGGATTTCGACGAAGCGCTCGATGCCCTGCGCATCCTCTATCACCACGTTCCTTCTGTCACCGGCATGCCAGTCTGGCTGGGACGGCTCGATCAGTTGCTGCTCCCCTTTGTCGGCGAGCTGGATGACGAGACTCTCTATCGCAAGCTGAAGGGGTTCTGGATCTATCTGGACAGGGTGCTGCCGGATGCCTTCATGCACGTCAACATCGGCCCCGATGACAACCGGATCTGTCGCCTGATCCTGCGCATTGACGGCGAGCTCAAGCAGGTGGCCCCCAACCTCACTTTCTTCCACGATCCGGAGCAGACTCCGGACGATCTGCTGCTGCTGGCGGTGAAGAATATCGCCGAGTGCAGCAAGCCGCACATCGCCAACTATCCGATCCATCGCGATACCTTCGACCAGCGTGGTTTTGGCATCGTCAGCTGCTACAACTCCCTGCCGCAGGCCGGTGGCGCCAACACCCTGGTGCGAATCTCCCTCAAGCGAGTCGCCGAGCAGGCACAGGGGATCGATGACTTCCTCGGTTGTCTGCTGCCCCACTATTGCCGTCTCACGTCCCAGCTGATCGCGGTGCGCGCCGCCTTCCTGCACGAGGAGTCCGGTTTCTTCGACAGCTTCTTGGTCAAGGAGGGGCTGCTGGATGAGGAGCGCTTCGTCCCCATGTTCGGCATCTACGGCATGGCGGAAGCGGTCAACATTCTGATGGATAAAGAGAATCTGCCGAGCCGCTACGGTCACGACGAAGAGGCGAACCAGCTTGGCTATCGCATCTCGGCCCAGCTTTCGGAATATGTCACTACGACGCCGCAGGCCCATGCCTGGGGTGGTCACGCTTTGCTGCACTCACAGGGCGGCCTCAGCATCGATGTGGCGGTGACCCCGGGGGTGCGGATTCCCTACGGGCAGGAGCCGGATCCAGCCAGCCATGTGCTGGCGCTGGCGCCGCACCACGGCTATTACCACTCGGGGATCAGCGAGATCCTGACGCTGGATCCCACCATCCGCCAGAATCCGCAGGCGCTGCTGCAGCTCTGCAAGGGGGCGCTCGCCATCGGTATGCGCGAGTTCACCGCCAACGTGGCCGACAGCGATCTGGTGCGGGTGACCGGCTATATGATCCGCAAGAGCGACGTGGCTCGCTTTGCAGAGGAGGGGTCGCGGTTGCAAACCACCTGTCTTGGTGCCGAGGCGAGTGAAGTGACCGCCATCCGGCAGCGGGCGCCGCGGGTAGTGGCCAATGAGTCGACCATCTGCCAGTACTGAGCCAAGTCCGATGGATGAAGCTCTGCTGGCGCGCAGCGCCCTGGTGAGCAGGGTGCTACCCTTCTCCTGCGTAGACGGGCCGGGCAACCGGCTGGTCTTGTTTCTGCAAGGGTGCAACTTCCGCTGCCCCGGCTGCCACAACCCCCACACTATCGGGCTGTGCGACGATTGCGGCGACTGCCTCGCAGTCTGTCCGAGCAGTGCCCTCACCATGAGCGAGGGCAAGGTTCATTGGCAGGAGGCGCTCTGCACCGATTGCGACGCCTGTCTGGAGGCCTGCCCGCGCAGCGCCAACCCCAAGACCGTCACCATGACGGTGGCCGGGGTGCTGGCTCTGCTGCGCCGTTATGGCCCGCTGCTGAGCGGCATCACCGTCTCGGGCGGCGAGGCGACCACCCGGCTTCCTTTCGTGGCGGCCCTGTTTCGCGCCATCAAGGCGGCGCCGGATCTGGCCCATCTCAGTTGCCTGCTCGATAGCAACGGATCCCTTGGCGAAACGGGCTGGCAGCGGCTGCTGCCGCAGCTCGACGGCGCCATGATCGACCTCAAGGGGTGGCGTGACCCGGTACACCTCTCCCTGACCGGCTATGGCTGCGAGCGGGTGCTGGCTTCGCTTAAGTTGCTGGCAAGTCACGGCAAGCTGGCCGAGTTGCGCCTGCTGCATGTGTCGGGCAGGAGCGATTTTCTGGATGCGAGTGGTGAGCTGGACGCGGATCTCGCCGCCTTCTTGCTGCAGCTTGGGCCGGTGCCCATTCGCCTTAACGGCTTTCGCCACCACGGGGTGAGGGGAGACGCGACCCGCTGGCCCGAGGCAACCCGTGACGAGCTTGATCTATTGGCAAGCCGCTTGCGTGAGGCCGGGCTGGGGCCAGTGACGCTGCCGCCGCTGCTTTGAGGTGGCGCCACGTCATGGCAGGCCGGGCGGTCAAAGCGGACAACTGTGATTTCTGTCTATTGGAGGGGGCGAGGGGGACGGCTAGAATATCGGCCATCCTCTTCCCTGCAATGACAAAGAATCATGAGTGAAAGCAAGGCGTTATATCGGGTTCAGTTTATTTGCCACAGCGAGCGCTACGAAGTGTATGTGCGCGAGGTGAATCAGGGCCAGCTGTTCGGCTTTATCGAGATCGCCGATTTTGTGTGGGACAACCACACGGCGCTTATCGTCGACCCCAGCCACGAGAAGCTCAAAAACGAATTTGCCGATGTTTGCCACACCATGATCCCCATGCATCAGGTGCTGCGCATCGATCAGGTGCAAAAACAGGGGGCGGCCCGCATTACCGAGCTGGGCAACAATGTCTCCCACTTTCCCAGCCCCATTTACACCAAGCGCCCCTGATGGCTGTGCCGCCCGGCTCAGGGCGGCGTCAACTCCCGACCCAGTTGCAGGATCCGCTCGCGGAACCAGTGACGAGCCGAACCATCGCCGGCCGGGCCATACCAGACCAGACTGTGGCTTACCTTGCCGTAATCGAACGGGACCTGCCGGATCACCAGATCCTGCTGGCTGGCCATGCGTGTCGCCCAGCCACCGATGGCGGTAAGAATGAGATCGCAGTGAGGTAGCAGGGCAGCGGCGCTGGCAAAATCGGGCAGGGTGGCGCCAATCTGCCGGCGTACCTGCTGCTGGGCCAGACTCTGCTCGAAGAAGGGGTTGGCCAGCTCGCTGTCGCGGATGGCGATGTGGCGCCAGCTCAGGTAAGCATCGAGATCCCAGGGCTGTGCCAGCGCCGGATGATCTTTACGCAGCAGACAGACCAGCTGCTCTTCCCGGAGTGTCTCCCACACCAGCCCTTGCTGGCGCGGCAACGGCTGGCTCTGATCGTGAGGCAGGATGACGAAGTCGAGTTTGCCCGCAGCCAGTGCCTCCAGCCCCTGCTCATCCTTGTTCCAGATCTCCGGCACCATGCCGGGCACCTCTCTCATCAGCTGCCCCAAAATCGGCCCCACCGGCCAGCTCATCACGCTCTCGCGCAATCCCAGCCGCAAGGTGCCTTGCCACTGCAAGGGGTCGAAGGAGTTCTGGCGGGTCAGTCCGCTCAGTTCGCTCAGCAGTCGGTGCAAGGTCGGGGCCAGCCGTTCGGCAAAGGGGGTGAGCAGCAACTGGTTGCCCTGGCGGTAGAGCAGCTGATCGCCGAGCTGCTCACGCAGCTGGTTGAGGGTCTTGCTGACGGTCGAGGGGGTGGTGCAGAGCCGTTCGGCGGTGCGGGTGACGCTCTGGTTGTCGAGCAGCAGGTGCAGGGTGACCAGATGGCGACCGCCCAATCTCGAGAGTGCGATCAGATCCATAAAGACTCCACAAGCGAATGAAACAGACAAAAAGCCCCGCCAAAGCGGGGCTGATGCGGATTAGCCCTTGAGCACCGCCGCCATGGCATCGGCCACGTAGTCGACGTTGCGACTGTTGAGGCCCGCCACGCACATGCGGCCGGAGCGCACCAGATAGACGGCGAACTCCTCGCGCAGGCGATCTACCTGCTCCGGCGTGAAGCCGGTGTAGCTGAACATGCCACGCTGGTTGATGAAGTAGCCAAAATCACGGCCCGGCACCTTGGCGCTCAACACCTCGAACAGCTTCTGGCGCATCGCCTTGATGCGGGTGCGCATCTCGGTCACCTCGTCGACCCACAGGGTGTGCAGCTCGGGCTGGCTCATCACTGCTGCGGTGATCTGGCCACCGTGGGTGGGGGGGCTGGAGTAGTTGCGGCGTACGGTGGCCTTCATCTGGCCCAGCACCCGGCTCGCCTCTTCGGCATCTTGACAGATGACCGACAGGCCGCCGCAGCGCTCACCGTAGAAGGAGAGGTTCTTGGAGAAAGAGTTGCTGACGAAGAAGCTGACGCCGGCGGCCACCATGGCACGGATGGCGTAGGCATCCTCTTCCAGCCCGTCGCCGAAGCCCTGATAGGCGATGTCCATAAAGGGGATCAGGTTCTTCTCGACCACCAGAGTTATGACCCGATCCCACTGGGCGCGGGAGAGATCGACCCCGGTCGGATTGTGGCAGCAGGGGTGCAGCAGCACGATGCTTTTCGCCGGCAGGGCGCTCAGGCAGTCGATCATCGCATCGAACTGCACGCCGCCGGTGGCCGCATCGTAGTAGGGGTAGTCGTGCACCTTGATGCCGGCTCCCTCGAACATCGCCTTGTGGTTGTCCCAGGTGGGATTGCTGACCCACACCTCGGAGGTCGGGAAGTAGCGCTTGAGCAGATCGGCGCCAATCTTCAGCGCGCCTGAGCCACCGATGGTCTGGATGGTGGCGATACGTCCCGCCTTGACCGCTTCATGGTCGGCACCAAACAGCAGATGCTGCACCGCAGTGCGGTAGTTGGCGGCACCCTCCATCGGCTGGTAGGGACGCGGCGCCGGGGCGGCAGCGCGCTGGGCTTCGGCCTGCTGCACCGACGGCAACAGCGGAATGCGACCCTGCTCATCGTAATAGAGGCCAATCCCCAGGTTCACCTTCTGCTCGCGGGTGTCTTTGTGGAAGGTCTCGACCAGGGTCAGGATGGGGTCGCCAGCATAGGCATCGACGTGTTCAAACATGGGGGGTCCTTGCGAAATGGAATCCAGAGTATGGCGATCAATGATCGGCGCTCATCATGGCGTAAAGCCGGCGAGGGCTCAAGTCAGAAAGGGGTAGGGCTGGCGGGCCGACACTGGTCTGCTGTAAACGGGATGATGCGGGGCTACATGCAGCCCCATGTGAGGCCTTACTTCAGATAGGATCGCAATACCCGCACTACCTGATCCAGATCCTCCAGCCGCTCGGCGTGGGTCGCCTCTTCGGCCCCCAAGTGTTCGCGCATGTGCCCCTCCAGCACCTCCAGCATCAGGCCGTTGACGGCGCCGCGGATGGCCGCGATCTGCTGAAGGATGGCGCTGCAGTCGCTCTCCTGCTCCAGCGCGCTCTCCAGTGCACCGGCCTGTCCCTTGATGCGGCGCACCCGAGCCAGCAGCTTCTTCTTGTCGTGGATGGTGTGTGACATGCAGGATCCTCTCGATCAATAAAACTATACTGGGGTATAGTATATTGCATTGTCGTTCTCAGGAGAAATTCATGTCATCCCTCGCCTCATCCCACTGCCACCAACCCGTTGTACACGAAGGCAATCCGCTGGCCGAACAGAAGACACGCTGGGCC
>NZ_CAWNWX010000002.1:0-13711 GCF_963878195.1 Aeromonas sp. HMWF016 | reverse complement strand
GATCGGCGGTGGCTGGTTCTACAACTCCATGGCGCTGCTGGCCGATGGTTGGCATATGAGCTCCCACGCACTGGCGCTCGGTCTCTCGGTGTTGGCCTACCGCGCCGCCCGCCACTTCGCCCGCGACCACAGATTCAGCTTCGGCACCTGGAAGATCGAGGTGCTGGGGGGCTTCACCAGCGCCCTCTTGCTGGTGGGGGTGGCCGGCATGATGCTGTTCGAATCGGTGTTCCGGCTGCTGGATCCCAGCCCGATCCACTACCAGCAGGCTATTGCCATCGCCATCGTCGGCCTGCTGGTGAACCTCGCCTGTGCCTGGCTGCTCAAGGATGATCACGGTCACCACCATCATCACGGCCATGGGCATGGTCACCATGATGATCATCACGACCACGATCACTCGCACGATCATCACCACGGCCATCAGGATCTCAACCTGCGTGCCGCCTACATCCACGTGCTGGCGGATGCGGCCACCTCGGTGCTGGCGATTCTGGCGCTGGTGGGGGGCATGCTGTGGGGCGCTGACTGGCTCGATCCGCTGATGGGCATAGTGGGTGCCGGACTGGTCGCGGTGTGGGCCTGGGGGCTGCTGCGCGACTCCGGCCGGGTGTTGCTGGATGCCGAGATGGATGCCCCGCTGGTGGCGGAGATCCGCGAGGTGATTGCCGAGCTGCCGGATGCCGAGATCCGCGATCTTCACGTCTGGCGAGTGGGGCAGCAGCAGTATGCCTGCGTGCTCTCCCTGCTGATGATGGCGCCCCTGTCGGCCAACCAGATCCGCGAGCGGCTCGCCATCCATGAAGAGCTGGTGCACGTGACCATCGAGATCGCGACCGAATAAAAGCAAACAGGGGGCCTTGGCCCCTTGGTTTCAGTTCCGTTGGCTCTCTGATGTCAGTGCGGTTGCCCGGTGATCTCCTCCTGCGGTTTGTGTTGCCAGACCGCGCCCAGCAGCAGCTTGAGCAGCAGTTGCGGTGGGTTGTCGAGCAGTTTGCCTGACTCCAGCAGCAGCTGTCCGTCGGCACCAAAGCCAAGGCTTGCATCGATGGTGCCATCTTCGGCTACCACCTGGAGCAGACCATTGAGGGCACCGCGCTCGCCGGGTTGGCAGCGCAGCCGCAGTTCGCGGGGCTCTCCCAGCAGAGTAAATGCGCGGCTCAGGGGAGGTGAGTCCTCATAGTCGGGCCAGTTGAAGAAGTGATACTGTTCGGCCAGGGTGCCAGCCTGCTGGCAAAACTGGTCGAACAGCAGCCCGATCGCCTGGTACTCCAGATCCAGTCGTTGCGCCTGTTCCTCAATCCTTTTCATCACCTGCTCCTTCTCTATCCACTTGATCGAAAATTGCTTTTCCCGACCCGGTGACAACCGTTAGTCAGATATGCAGCCAAATTGCCGCGGGGTCTGTGAGCCGGATCCAAGTTTCCATCTGAAAACGTTATCTTGTTGAAAAAGTTTGGCTTTTCTGCCCGTCTGCTCACATTTGCAACGATTTTCGCTGATTAAGATGGCACCACCTGGCAATGACCGGGTGCTCGACTATCGAGACTAACTACACAGCGGGAATTATAAAAATATGGATATGAAAAAGACCAAAGTGGCGCTGGTAACAGCCTCACTGCTCGCGCTTTTGTCTGGCTGTCATGACAACACATCACCCTCCAACCCCAAGCCCCCGGCAGAGCCTGTAGCTCGCCTGCCCAAGATAGATCCCCCCAAAGAGCTGCTGATGGCCGGTAACAATCAGGCGGTGATTGCTCTGGTCGATACCCAGACCGTGGCGGCCAGAAGTGTCGAAGGGCCCTTTGCCAGCTACAGCCTTCATCTCTGGAACAACGAGGCCTGCTCTGCCACCGAGGCGAGCGGCCTGAACAGCGGTTGGGATGACAAGAGCAAGAGCCCTGCCGCGGCTGACAGCTTTGGCCCGGCCTGGGTGGTGCCGCTCAGCAAGCTGGAAGGGTGCATCAACTTTATCGCTCGCAACGGCGATCTGGCCAACTTGACCGGCAGCGACATGAAGGTGATCTTCAAGGATCATCCGGATCGCACCGTAGCCATTGTGGCGGGCAAGAAAGAGGTGTTTGGCAGCCGCGCCGACGCCTTCACCGCCGCGTTTGGCGTGGCAGGGGCCAGCGCTCATCTGATCGATGGCAACACCCTGATTTGGCAAGGGGGCAAGGACAAGCCCCATGTTCGCCTCTACTACGCAGCATCAGGGCAGATCACAGCGAATAGCAAGGGGGTATTTGATTTCCCCTATATCAAACTGACTCCTACCACTCTGAGCGCCGAGCAGCAGGCAAAATATCCGCATCTCAAGGATGCCGCTGCCTTTGCCCTGCCCAGCGGCAAGGATCTCAAGCCCCTGCTCAAGGGGGAGCTGGTGGCTATCGGTACCGATGCTGACGGCATTTTGCTGGGTGCAACTCTGGTACAGAGCGCTGGCGCCCTCGATGCCCTCTATGCGACCGAGGCAACCAAGCTCAGCTATGGTGCCGTGGTAGATGGCAACCGAGTTACCTTCCGTCTCTGGGCGCCGACCGCCAAGTCGGTCAAGCTGGCTCTCTACAATGCCAATCACAAGAAACGTCGCAAGGTGGCGATGACCTTTGACAGCGCCAGCGGCAGCTGGAGTTACGAAGGGTGCAGCGAGCTGATCGGCCAGTTCTACCGCTACGACATGGAGGTTTACCACCCGCTGAGCCGCAAGGTCGAGCACTATGAGGTGACCGACCCCTACTCCCTGAGTCTGGCGATGAACTCCGAGTTCAGTCAGGTGGTGGATCTCGATGATCCGGCCCTCAAGCCGGAAGGGTGGGACAGCCTGAAGGCACCCCACAGCCAGCAGAACCCCGCCGACATCACCATCTATGAAGCCCATGTCCGCGATCTGACCGGCAACGATGATTCCACCCCGTTGGAGCATCGCGGCAAGTTCCTCGGCCTGGCCGATACCGATACCGCACCGGTCAAACATCTGCAGGAGCTGGCCAAGAGTGGCGTCAGTCACTTGCACCTGCTGCCGGTGTTCGACATCGCTACTGTCAACGAGGATCCGGCCAAGGTGGCCAATATCGGCGATGACTTCAGCAAGCTCTGTCAGGTCAATCCGGATGTGAAAACATCCAGATTTGGTACTTACTGCGGCGGTGGCCAGACTGTCGGCCAGGTGTTGGATACGCTCAAGTCGGGCGACACCAAGGATAACCCGCAGGTGCAGGAGCTCTCCGGCTATCTGCGCGGCGTCGACTCCTTCAACTGGGGTTATGACCCCTATCACTACACCACGCCGGAAGGCTCCTACGCCACCAATGCCGAGGGCACCCAGCGCATCCTTGAGTTCCGCGAGATGGTCAAGGCCATCAAGCAGAACATCGGCATGAACGTGGTGATGGACGTGGTCTACAACCACACCAACGAATCCGGGCTCGGCCCCAAGTCGGTGCTCGACAAGATAGTGCCCTGGTACTATCAGCGCCTCAACCCGGAGACCGGCTCGGTGGAGAACTCCACCTGCTGCTCCAACACGGCGCCGGAACACGCCATGTTCGCCAAGCTGATGGATGATTCGTTGGTGACCTGGGCTCGCGACTACAAGATCGATGCCTTCCGCTTCGACCTGATGGGCCACCACCCGAAAGCTCAGATGGTGCAGGCGCTGGCCGCAGTGAAGAAGGTTAACCCGGATATGTACTTCTACGGCGAGGGGTGGAACTTCGGCGAAGTGCAGGATGACAAGCGCTTCGTGCAGGCGACCCAGAAGCATCTGGGCGGCACAGGCATCGGCTCCTTCTCCGACCGCTTGCGCGATGCGGTACGCGGCGGCAGTCCATTCGACGGCGGCGATACCATTCGCGAGACTCAGGGCTTTGGCAACGGTGCCTTTGTCTACCCCAATGAAGCGAGCAAGGTGACCAGGGATCAGGCGCTCCATCTGGCGGATCTGGTTCGTCTTGGCATGGCGGGCAACCTCAAGGATTTCGTCCTGACCGACAAGGACGGGGTGCCGAAGAAGGGCTCCGAGATCGACTACAACGGCCAGAGCGCCGGTTATGCCAAGGATCCGGGGGAGGTGCAGAACTATGTCGACAAGCACGACAACCAGACCCTGTTCGACAACCTGATCTACAAGGCGCCTGCCAGTGCCGATCTGGTGCGGATGCAGGGGGTATCGCTGGCTACCGCCATGCTGGGACAGGGTATTCCCTTCACCCACGCCGGTGTCGAGCTGTTGCGATCCAAGTCCATGGAGCGGGACAGCTACGATTCGGGCGACTGGTACAACAAGGTCGACTACACCCTGGCCGACAACAACGTCGACAAGGGGTTGCCGCGCAAGGATAAGGATGGCGACAACTATCCGCTGATCGAGAAGGTGCTGGCGCTTAATGGCAAGCCAAACGGCACCGACATGGAGACCATGGTGAGCTTCTATCAGGAGCTGGCGGAGCTGCGCAAATCATCGCGTCTGCTGCGTCTGGGCAGCGGTACCGAGGTGATCAAGCGGGTCGATTTCCGCAACACCGGCCCGGCTCAGGTGCCCGGCCTCATCGTGATGACGGTGGATGACGGCATCAATGCGGGAGCGGATCTGGATCCGGCCATCGACGGTCTGGTGGTGATGATCAATGCCACTAACCAGAGCCAGAGCATCAGCGATTTCCGTGATGGCAACGATCAGCCGATCGACCTGAGCGGTCTGCAACTGAGCTCTGATCACCACGCCAGCAACAGCATCGCCCGCGATGCCGCTGTCAGTGGCGGTACCCTGACGCTGGGGGCCTGGTCGGCCGCAGTGTTCGTCAAGCCGCAGTCCGGTGCGCAGGGGGCGGGTCTGCCGCTTGGCAAGAAAACCGACCTGAGCACCCTGCCACCGTTTGGCAACACCGCTGTCTATCTGAAGGGGTTCCTCGATGAGTGGGGCAACACCAACCAGATGGCCTTCAGCAGCAACTTCATGTACGAGTTCACCACCGAGGTGAGCACCGACAAGCTGGGGACCACCAACGTCAAGATCGCGGATGCCAGCTGGGGGCCCATCAACTACGGCAGCTGCAACGCGGGTGACAAGCTGGTGGTCGGCACCCCGCTGACCCTTTGCAAGGGTGGAGATACCGGCAACATCGGGCTCGATCTGGCCAAGGCCGGCAACTACAAGTTTGTCTTTACCGCCATGGACAAGGAGAAGCCGACCCTGAGCGTCAGCGTGGCGGATTCAACACCCTAGGTAAACCCATTGAGCCCGGGGGATGGCTCGGCGTCCCCGGGTTGAATTCCACCTCGCCAAGGGTGGGATAATCCGAGAGAGTAAGCAAAGCGCGACTGCCGACCGGCAGGCGCGCTTTTTCTTTTACGGGGAACCGTGAGAGGAAAAAGAAAAGCCGTCCCGGTGGGGGGACGGCTTTTGGCTGGGATGCTGTCGGCTGGCTTAACGCTTGCGCAGCAGGCGCAGGGCGTTGGCGGTGACCAGTGCGGTGGCACCGGTATCGGCCAGCACCGCAATCCACAGGCCGGTGATGCCGAGCAGACTGGTGACCAGGAAGATGGCCTTCAGTCCCAGTGCCAGCGCAATATTCTGGTGAATATTGGCCAGCGCCGAGCGGGAGAGGCGGATCATCGCGGCGATACCGCCGAGCTGGTTGTGAGTCAGCGCCGCATCGGCGGTCTCCAGTGCCACGTCGGTGCCGCCACCCATGGCGATGCCGATGCTGGCCCGCTTCATGGCCGGGGCATCGTTGATGCCATCACCGATCATCGCGACTTTCTGCGAGCTGGCGAGTTTGGCAATCTCATCGACCTTTCCCTCCGGCAACAGGCCGGCGCGCCAGCCCATCCCGAGTTCACCGGCGATGGCCTCGGCGGCGCGGGGATTGTCCCCGGTCAGCATGATGCTCTGCAGGCCGAGTCGGTTGAGCTCTTGCAGCGCCTCTGCCGCTTCCGGCCGGATCTGATCCCGCAGGGCCAGCAGGGCTACCGGCAGAGCCTGTTCGCTGCTGCTCTGGCAGAGCACAACCACCGTCTTGCCCTGTTTCTCCAGCATGGCGATCTGGGCCTGTTGATCTTTGCTCAGCGTAGCTATCCGGCTCGGTGCCAGCAGTTGCCACAGCTCGCCGTTGATGCGGCCTTCAACACCCATGCCCGGCAGGGCGCGCAGATCGCGGGCTTCTACCTGTGCCAGCCCCTGCTCGTTGGCGGCGGCCACCACGGCACGGGCCAGCGGGTGGTGGGAGCCCTGCTCGATGGCGGCAGCCAGCGCCAGCAGTTCGCCATTGCTCTGACCATTGAGGCTCACCAGCTCGGTCAGCTGCGGCTTGCCCAGGGTCAGGGTGCCAGTCTTGTCAAACGCCACGGTATCGATATGGGCCAATCGCTCCAGTGCGGCCCCACCCTTGATCAGGGCCCCCTGCCGGGTTGCCGCCGCCAGTGCGGAGGTAACCGCTGCCGGGGTGGAGATGACCAGCGCACAGGGGCAGCCGATCAGCAGCAGCGCCAGCCCACGATAAACCCACTCATCCCAGCTCTGGCCGAAGACAAGGGGCGGAACCAGCACCACCAGCAGGGCAACCAGCATCATGGCCGGGGTATACCAGCGGCTGAAGCGGTCGATAAAGCGCTCGATAGGTGCGCGCTGGCTCTCGGCTTCCTCGATAAGGTGCAGGATGCGGTCGATGGCGTTGTTGCCCGGTTCCGATACCACTTCAAGACGCAGCACTCGATCGGCAGCCAGACTGCCGGCAGGCACCTTGTCACCCTGGCGGCGTTCCACCGGAATGGATTCACCGGTCAGGGCGCTCTCGTCAAAGGCGCCGAGGGCGTCGAGCAGGCGGGCATCGGCCGGCAAACGGGCGCCCGGGGCGATTTCGATGATGTCGCCGGGACGCAGCTCATCGGCGCCGACCTCTTCCCGAACTTCGCCATCGGCAGTGGTACTGATCCGCAACGCCTTGTCAGGCACCAGCGCCATCAGGGCGGTGACCCCGGCCCGGGCGCGACCGGCGGCGTAGGCCTCCAGATGCTCACCCAACATGAACAGCAGCAGCACCATGGCCGCTTCGGCGGTTTCGCCGAGGAACAGGGCCCCCACGGCGGCGACTGTCATCAGGGTCTCGATGGCGAAGGGGGAGCCGCTCTTGGTCAGTGCCCACGCCTTGCGGGAGATGGGCCACAGCCCCCAGAGGGTCGCCAGGGTAAAGAGTGGCTGACCGAGCTCTTTCGGCAGCAGGGCGGCGACCAGCATCAGACTGGCCAGTGACAGGGGCTGCCAATATTTGCCCAAAAAGTTACCGAATAGATTGCCTTGCAGGGGCTGTTGTGAAGCTTGCTTACGGTCAGCTGCCTGCTTGTCAGCACTTTCCCCCTTGAGCTGGAAACCGGCGGCCAGCACGGCGGCGGTGACGGGATCGGGGGAGAGACCTGGGGCCAGATCCACCACCAGCTTCTCGGTGGCAAACAGCACGCGCGCCTGCTGCACGCCGCTCACCCGGCTGACGGCGGTCTCGATCTTGCGGGCGCAGCTGGGGCAATCCATCCCCAACACCTGCCAGCTGTGGCGGCTGTTGCCTTGCACCGGTGCAATCAGCGGGTCGGCAGGGGGCATATCGTGCTCATGCTTATGATCGTGAGCTGGCGATAAGGGGGCGCTGCAGCACGCTTGATCGTGACAGCTTCCTCGGGGAGGCTCTTCATCCCCGGGGGATTCATTGCTGTCACGGGATGCGTGCTCATGAGGCGTCGGGGTTGAACAGCAACTGACGGGCGTGGTGTTGTCGCAGCAGTGGCTATCGTGGTGATGCTCACTCTGGCCGGGGGCCGCCTTGCTGACGGCCTTGATGGGGGCGGCGTGCTGATGATTGCAGCAGGATTTGCTCATGATGAGTCCCTCTTGATGGATCCCGCCCCTGCGAGATCCCTGATTACCGAGAAGGAGTCTAAACCTTGGTGTTAAGTCCAAGGTCAACCCCTTTATATCCCTTGTCTTCGCGGGTGTTTGTCTGGTCCCGCCGCCCCTATACTGATCACCCGGATTTTTACTACACCAATAAAGGACATAACACATGAGCAACTCAGTCACTCTGCAAGGCAACCCGGTTTCCGTCGCTGGCCACTTCCCGCTTGCCGGTGAGCAGGCCAAGCCCTTCTCCCTGGTAGCCAAGGATCTCTCCGACCTGACCCTGGCGAGCTTCGCAGGTCAGCGCAAGATCCTGAATATCTTCCCGAGCGTCGATACCCCGACCTGCGCCACCTCGGTGCGCAAGTTCAACGAGCAGGCCAGCGCCCTGAATAACACCGTCGTGCTCTGCATCTCCGCCGACCTGCCGTTCGCCCAGTCCCGCTTCTGCGGCGCCGAAGGTCTGGACAAGGTGGTGACCCTCTCCACCCTGCGTGGTGCCGCCTTCCTGCAGGATTACGGCGTGGCCTTCTCCTCCGGCCCGCTGGTAGGTCTGGCTGCCCGTGCCATCGTGGTGCTGGATGAAGAGAACAAGGTGCTGCACAGCGAGCTGGTGGCCGAAGTGGCCGACGAGCCAAACTACGCCGCCGCGCTGGCCGTGCTGTAAGAGGCTGAGCGTAAAAAATCCCGCCTTGGCGGGATTTTTTTATGGGGAGAGAGCCTGTTCAGGGCTTGGTGGTTACCGATTCAGCCCTGGCAAGCGGGGATGGTTGCCAATCCACATAGGGTCGGTGGATTTTCTCGTAAATCTCGGCCAGTTTGCCGGAGGCGGCGAGTTGCTCGATGGCGCGACTTATAAATTCGTCCATTTCATCCCCGTTTCCCCCTTTCTGGATGATGAAAACATCCTCGAAATCGCCAAAGAATTCACGGTGAATATTGGTCAGTTTCAGATTTTTCAGCATGAGGTCCGCCTCTTCCTGAGCCCAGATAAAGGCGTCGATGCGACCCCGAGAGAGCTTGCGCAGTGACTGCTCGATACTCATCGAACGCTGTACCGGGAAGGGCATATAGTCGGGCACGGCTTCGATCAGCAGATCCCGTTTGGTTGGAACTATGCCATAAGCCATGTCAGTGGTGACCGGATTGGCGGTATTGCTGTAAATCACATGGGTCACCTTGCCAAAGCTGCGGGTGCTGAAGCGGTAGGGCAGCATGTCGACATCCTTGAGATTGCGGATGGCGGGCAGGCCAAGATCGGCTTTGCCGGCGATTACCCCGACCATGGCCCGCGCGAGGGGATAGATAGTGATCTTGATGGTCACATCGGGGTAGAGATCGTCGATGGCGTGCACCAGATCGACGAAAGGGCCCGTCTTGTCGGCATTGATCAGCCCCGGTAGCTCGCCAAGGTGGGCATTGATGATGCGAACCGGTTTGGCCTGAGTGGTGGCAGTGTCGCTCGCCGTGCTGCGGGAGAGGCCGAGGGTGATGCTGCCGGTCAGGGCTGCAGCCAACAGCAGGAGGGGGATGTGTCTGATCATGGCTTCTCACTCTTTGCATAGGGTCAGGACAAGTGTAGCCATCCCCCTCTCCCTGCCGTGCCATAACGGATTGGGTTTTACTTCTCTCTCCCTGCTCACTAGACTTCGCCTTCCCCTCTTCATTCAGCTGATATCTGCGTAACGCCATGACCTTTAACGAACTCGCCCTCGCCCCCGCTCTGCTGGCAGCCTTGCCAACCGACCTCAAGTCCCCGACCCGGGTGCAGCAACTGGC
This sequence comes from Aeromonas sp. HMWF016, assembly GCF_963878195.1. Classification (NCBI taxonomy): domain Bacteria; kingdom Pseudomonadati; phylum Pseudomonadota; class Gammaproteobacteria; order Aeromonadales; family Aeromonadaceae; genus Aeromonas; species Aeromonas sp. HMWF016. The sequence continues at coordinate 4,044 of NZ_CAWNWX010000002.1, read as the reverse complement.
CATCCCTGCCGTGCTGGCGGGACGGGATCTGCTGGCGCTGGCCCGTACTGGCAGTGGCAAGACGCTGGCATTCGGTCTGCCGCTGCTGCAGCAGCTGGATCCCGCCATGCCAGAGGTACAGGGTGTCGTGCTGGTGCCGACTCGCGAGCTGGCCGCACAGGTGAGCGGTGCGCTGCAAGGCTTTGCCGATGAGCTGGGCGTGCGGCTGGTGACCCTGTGTGGCGGGGTGGCGCAGGAGCTACAACAGGCCGAGCTGGCGCAGGGACCACAACTGCTGGTGGCGACGCCGGGGCGATTGCGGGATCTGCTGGGTCAGCAACTGCTGAATCTGGCTGGGTTGCGCACCCTGGTACTGGATGAGGCTGATCGCCTGCTGGAGATGGGCTTCTGGCCCGATATCCAGTGGCTGATGAACGGTATGCCGGTCGGGCGCCAGACCCTGCTCTTCTCTGCCACCCTGCCGGGCGAGCTTGAGGAGTTGGCGACCGGCCTGCTGAAGGAGCCGGAGCGGGTGGAAGCAGATCCTCGCAACAGCGTGGCCGACGATATCGAAGAGCGGCTCTATCTGGTCAACAAGAGCAGCAAGGTGCCGGCGCTCGTCAGTCTGCTCAAGGAGCAGGCGTGGCCGCAGGTACTGGTCTTTATCAGTGCACGGGATGATGCCGACGGCGTCGCCAGAAAGCTGGCCAAGGCGGGCATCGCGGTAGCGGCACTCCATGGCGAGAAGGTGCAGGAGGTGCGCGAGCAGGCTCTTGCCGATTTCAAGGCGGGCAAGGTTCGGGTGCTGGTGGCCACCGATCTGATGGCGCGCGGCATCCATGTGGAGGCTCTGCCGGTGGTGATCAATCTGGATCTGCCCGCCAGCGCCCCCGTCTATGTGCACCGCATCGGTCGTACCGCCCGGGCCGGGCGCAGCGGGCTCGCCATCTCGCTCACCTGTCATGGTGAAGCCGATATGCTGACTGCGATCCGCACCCTTACCGGACGTGAGTTGCCGGTGAGTGAGCTGGCCGGCTTCCCGGTCACCGACCAGCCAGCCAGCGGGGAGGGCAAGCGCCCACCCCGCGACAAGCAGGCCAATCGTCGCACTCAGGCCAAACGTAGCGTCAAGCAGTTCAAGGGACGGCGCTAACTCTCTGTTCGTTGGCGAAAAAATCTCGCCTGAACCGGCTTAGCTGCTCTTCGCGGTACTGCTGCCACGCGGTAGGCGCCATAGCCCCCTGCGCGGCGGCCAGCTGCTGTTCCAACGTTGCGAGCTGCTGCTGATAGCGGCTGCGCTGATCCAGCTGTTGCTGGCGGTTGGCGGCAAACTGCACGGTCGCCTCTGCTCGATCTGCTGGCAGGAAGTGGCGAGCCAGCGTTGCCAGCTCCTCATCCCCCCACAGCTGGCGAGCCTGCTGCAAGCGGGCATCCGGGTTGAACAGCTCGCCCGCCAGATCCGGGTGATCTGCTGCCCACTGATCCTGCAAGCGGCTGAGGGCGTCCAGTCGCTCGGCCAGGGGTAACTGCTCGCTCTCCTGAGCCAGCGCCTCCAGCGCCAGCGCATAGCGCCCCTGTAGCCGATACAGGCTCTCTCCCTCGCCAAGCCAGCGGGCCTCTGCCCCTTCCAGATTGGCAAGCCGCTCGGCCAGCGGCAGATCGCTGTCGCTTACCTCGCTGGCGAGCTGCTGGCTCAGCTCATCCGGCATAGCCCGCCAGCTGGCGGGCACTGGTTCGCTGCGAGCAGACGACGCTGTGGTGGCCTGCGAGCTGGCGACAGTAGAAAGCGGCACCTGAGCTGCCACGTTGGCTGGTCGGGTCGGCTGGCTGGCCGGAGCCCGCTGCTCTGGTGTTGTTTGTTCGCCGAACAGGTTAAACAGCAACAGGGCCGGCACAGTCAACGCCAGCAAGCCGTGGTAACGTTTCATCGGCTTATCTCTCCCTTGACCGGGAAGTGATCGGAGAGGTTGCTGGCGGGCCAGAGGCTGGCGGCGCTGCTGCGGGGGATCCAGACCGTGTTGAGGTTGTGGCGTACGGCGCCGTACTCACGGCTCACTACCAGATAGTCCAGATACTCGACGTTGGCTCCGCCCGAGAGCGGCCCACCGGCATAGGGGTTGATCCTGGGATCGAAGGTCGCTTCGGTATAGCCGCCATAGCCCGGCTCATCGGCATTGAGGTTGGCCAGCATGCCGGCGTAATCGTCGGCAAACTTGCGTTTGTTGACGTTGAAGTCGCCGCCGTAGATGACGGTGTCGCTGGCGGGGATCTTCAGGCTGGCGGCCAGATTGCGGATCTGGCCGAACTGGATCTGGCGCAGCTTGCGCGCCTCGTCGGTGTCGAAGCTGGCGGTGTGGGTGGCGAACAGGTGCCACGCTTTGCCCCCCTTGATCACCTCGGCGTACATCACCCCCTTGTCGGCGAAGCAGTCGGTGCCGGTGCATTGGGGATAGACCAGTTGTGCCTCCCGCACTATGGGATAGCGGCTGACGATCACCACGCCGCCGTCGTGGACGTTGACCCCGGGCTTGTCGAGCACCCTGGTCTGGTAGGGATACTCTTTCGCCAGCGCCTGCAAAAAGCCCTCGCGGCGGCCATCGAACACCTCTTGCAGCAGCAGGGCGTCATAGCCCTTGAGATGCTCTGGCAGCAGAGCCAGCCGCTCACCGATGCTGGAGGCGATCACCGGCAGCGCCCAGACGTTGTAGCTGGCCACCTTGAGCCTGTTTTCTGCCGGTTCCGGCTGCTCCCGTTTTTGGGGGGGCGTGATCATATAGTGCAGATCGTCGTAGCGGCCGGTGAACTTGGCGGCAAAGGCCAGCTCTTGTGGCCCTGCCACGCGATGGATCTCCCTGTCGTTTTGCCAGCCGGATGCGCTGGTCGGCGTCTCGCCACCGTGCTGCAAGGTGGTGTTCCACCAGGTTCCCTCCATCAGCTGGTTGAGCCGATAGACATCGCCACTCGCTGTAGTCACGCGGGTTTCGAACAGATAGCTCTTGCCCGCCTTGACCCCCTCATAGCGATTGAAGCTGAGCACCATGGCACTCTCCCATGGGCCCAGCTCGGTGCGGTGCTGAAGCCACTGACTGCCCGGTTGCAGCTGGCCGGTACCGCTTTGGCGGATATCGATCTGGAGCGGTTCAGGGCTGTTGTTGGTGAGATAGATATCGGTATCGGCCAGTGCCAGTTGCGGGAACTGGCTGACCAGTAGCAGGGCGGCATAACTGAGGGTTTTCTGCATCACAGGATCCTTTTGGTTGCAGGGCAATGGAAAGTGACTGTTATGGCGAATGCAGAGGTCAGTTTGTTTACATTTTGGTTACAAGTAAATGAATTGGTTTTGTTTGGAGCTTTGTGGAGGTGTAAAGCGAGCAAGGCAGCACGCTTGAAGAGAGGGCGTTTCGCGAGAAGGCGCCCGTGTCGGGCGCCTGCAGGAGTTAGTGATGGGCCAGCGGATAGGTGAAGAGCGCCAGATGCGCGAAGTTGAAGGCGAAGTGCACTGCGATGGCGACGCTGAGACGGCCGCTTAGCTGGAAGGCCAGACCATAACAGCAGCCCGCAAGGGCAGCGAAGAGCGCCAGCAGGGGCCCGCCCGGCAGGTGGATGGCGCCAAACAGCAGGGCGCTGGTCACAATGGCAAACCAGGGTTTGCTGCGGCTTGCCAGCTCCTGCTGGATAGCTCCACGAAACAGCGCCTCTTCCGCCACACAGGTGAACAGCAGATTGTTGAGGGCAAACAGCCACCACCAGTGGGGCAGTCCCACCTCGGGGCGCAGTGCTCCCAGTTGCCAGGCAATGCCGAACAGCGCCGCCAGCGGCAGGATCAGCAGAGCCAGCGGACGCCAGCGAATGCTCCCTCCTTTGCCGAGCAGGGTCGGGAAGGCGAGCAGCAGGGCGAAGATCAGCAGCGGCTTGTCCAGATTGAGGTACATGTTGAACGGCACGCTGCCGGGGCCAGCGAGCACCTTGTCCAGCACCTTGAGATTGCTGAAGCCGGGGATGAAGTGCAGGGTCAGCGCAAGCGACCAGACAATCAGTGCAACTCTGGCCATGGTCGCCCGGCGG
>NZ_CAWNWX010000001.1:0-20554 GCF_963878195.1 Aeromonas sp. HMWF016 | reverse complement strand
CCATATTACATATTTCTACTAGCTCAACGAGCTCCTCTGTAAATTTATACAAAATAGAAAAATGAACGTCCATTAATAGTCATCTTCCTGAGCATCATCGTTTGATAAAACAAAATTATTAAATGCGATTGTATTTGATAGGTCATTATATGAGTTTTTTAAATCATCAGAAATTAGCTCTGATATTATTTCATCAAACTCGGAAGTAAACGAACCGGCGTCAGAAACCGTCTTCTTAATATTTTTAGACTTACTTTCCTCTGCATGAATCAATCTCTCTCGATCAAACATGGAAAGAGAAAAATTCGTTCTATATGATGCTTCAAAGACCTTCCTCTTATCACTTCCCATCTGAGATATATACCCACCAATCTCTGATTCTGCTAATGACAATAGAATTTCTTTCTCGAGATTCCCCAAGAAATCTAATTTATTCGTATTTACACAATTAGACAGAATTAATCTAGCTATTTGGCGCCTTGATGTTCGAGTAACCTTTATTCTCGAGCCAGAATAAATAGTGTCTTGAAGATATAAGTGACGCTCGTTAAATATATCTAATTTCAAATCGAATGAATTGTTGATACAAAAAACAAGTATGGATGGCACATTATCCAAACTTACTTTGTTTATTATGAATTTGGCACATATTATAGTCCAAGCTTCTATTACAGCCTTTTGAAAAATAGATTTTCTAGAAAATGATGGTATCGTGCTGTTGATTATATCTTGAATATCAAGCCTAACATTACCGAATGATACACGTGCCCCCTCACTAAAAGGCTTATTATATAGGTAATAGTTTTTCACTTCATTAAAGTAACTAGCCTCATAAGACCTCTCAGCTTTAAGTTCTTGCTCTCGAATAGTAAAGTATGACTTTATTTTGTTGTGATAAGACTTAAAGAAATCTGTTTCAAAGAAGACGTTAATTAATAGCGGAGTAATTATTTCATTAACTAAGCCAGATAAAAACTCCTTATGAACAGACTGATAGTCTCTCCATGGGAAATATTCTGGAATAGGAAGTGGCTCATCATATTCATCTCTACCAAAATCGAAATCAACACCTCTTTTGAACACGTTCAATATGTTTATTAGAAGCTTAACACCATTTTTGGTTTTAAAAACATCATCAAAAGCACTATTTATAACACCAATGCTAGTAATAGTATGCTCTCGTGATATCTCTAAAGACTCTTTATGTTTTTTAGTATTCCACTCTACAAGACCAAGTCCTTCCACTCCTTTTTCAAGAAGTACCGTCTTACAAAACTCACGACAAATAATCGAACCCAACGTCTGCTCAGAAAGTAGCGTGAGAAAATGCCCACTCACTCGCTCTACGGTAGAGTTAACATCTACAAATAAACTCCTTAAAACTTGAGGTACTTTGGGTTGAGCATCGATATTACTATTCGTTGAAAAAGAGCCTGATGGATAGACAATACAGACAGGTACAATAAGATCTTCTACAAGATTACGCATATTCTCTCTTAAATAAGAAAGTGCAAATAATCTATGCTGTCCATCAATAACAACTAATCGAGCTCCTTTTACACCATTTGGTGTTATATTCAGTTTTATTTTAGCCGATTCAATATCAACACTGATATTATTTTCCCCATCACATGTTGAAAAATTAATATTGCGCCCATCATCTTTTGGATAATTCTCTATCTTAAATACTCGGTTCCACTCTCGCTCGTAAATGTCACCAAAATCGTCGACATTCCGTGTAAACTTACAATTTGGATAATAATCATCCAGGTTATTTTTATCATCAACACTAACTACAGCCGCTAGTAGAGGTGGTAAAAATATTACATCTTTTTGTATTTTCTCAGGTGAAGAAGCTATATATTGACTTATTTCTGCAAGCGCACGCTCTTCATCAATATCACGTTGAATTAAATAATCAAAATTCAACTCTGTATTCACATCTCTTGCGAATGAAAGTTGAACAATTTCATTTATATCAAAAGTGGTCATGATATACTCAATCGGAATCGAGCCATTCGATCTAAATACACCGAAGGCACCTCTTTTTTCAAAGTCATATCTACAGCCACTACTAGCAACTCTTCTCATATAACAATAATCTCCCAAAAAGCTCTATCCCGCATCATAGATACCTTTTTATCCCCATCAATATAGAGACTAAAATGCTTATCCAGTTTACGGATGGTTTCCATTAATTGTTCTTGCTCGGTCTTATCATCTTTATTAAAAATGGCCTTGATATCGGCATTCTTGATCTCGGCGACGCGATGCACCACCCAGGTCAAAATATAAGAGCCGTAGTTGTTTTCCCCGGTTTTAAAGTGACTCAAATCCTGGGTTGAGAGGATCACCCCCACCCCATACTCACGCCCCTCTTTCAGGATCTTGCGCAGGCTGGGGAAGTCCTGCGACATAAAGTTGTCGGCCTCGTCGACCAGGATCATCTTGGTGATCTGGCGATAATCGCCGTTGACTTGCGGCTTACCGCGTTTTTGCATCTGCGAATAGAAGAGATCCAGCGTCAGGGCTACCACCAGGTTCTGGATCTGGGGTGAGTAGCCCGCCAGCTCGATCACCGTCACACCATCGAGTAGCTCATACAGGGAGCTCACCTCATCCGGCATGGTTTCAAAGATCTCGTAAGTGACCAGCGAGTCGAGCGCCGCGTAGAGAGAGTCCTCTTCTACCTTATCCTGCTCAAGATAGAGATCCCACACCTGAGCCAAGGTGGGCGCAGGCCTTGACCAGGTGCTGGCATCAGCTCTGCTGATCCCCGCCAGCTCATAGGCATCGAGGATTAACTTGCGCAGCCGCAGCTGCTGCTTGGGCCCGAGGCCAAAGGCTTTGGCCAGGGTCTCGGCAAACCCGGTCGCGGTATGCACCGGCAACATCGGCATATCGCCATAGAGCGAGAGCGGATTGTACGGCAGGCGATACAACTTCAGCCGCTTGCTCTGATTGGCCTCACTAAAGGCATCATCCACATAGTCAGATTTGTAATCGAAGATCAGCAGGCCGATCCGTGCGCCCTCGACGTTGTTGTCTTGCTGGCGCATCAGCTGGGTGATCAGCGACTTGGTAAACTGGGTTTTGCCGGTGCCCATGGTGCCAATGATGCCGGTATTGGTATTCATAAAACGGGCGGTATTGGTGGGCTCCCAATAGAGAGGCGTTTGCCGCAGCGCCTCGTGGCCAAACAGGATACGCATGGGCTCTATCGGCTCGCCGGTCAGTCCCGTTTCCACCAGTACTGGGGTAACCGGATCGGTGTTTTGGGTATCAGTAGCTGCTTCCACTGGCGCCATATCCACCGCCTGATTGCCCCCTTCTTTTGGCTGCGGTTGAGAGCCAGATTCAGGCTCAGCCGCCTCTTCTCTGGGCCCCAGCAGATATTGTTTGTCTACATGGCACAGGGTCACCAACTCATCAAGCGCAGGGGCGCTGCAGGCCTGAATAAGGCTTCCCAACAAGGCATAAGGCAATTCAACCTGCAATACGCCCCGCTCGGTCATCTGGTAGTGAGGCACAAAGAAGCTGTCGTTTTCGATATGGGCGACCACAAAGCCTTCGGGATAGTCGGGCACGCTGGCCAGGGTATATTCCCCTTTAAGCCACCACTCCCGCTCGGTCAGCAGCGGTGCAAGCTGCGCCGGCTGCATCACCTGATAGAGGCAAAGCTTGTCGACCTGCATCAGTACCTGACGAATAAAGAGACCACGGTAGAGCCGCGCAGCCAGAGTATTGGGGCCAAGCACCTCTTCCATCAGGTAACGTTTAAGCTCCAGCGCCTGTTGCCCGGCATAGGCAAAGTCGGGTCTGACACCTGTCTTGACCTCCAGAGGCAGCAAATAGAGTTGCTTGCCCTTGAAGCCGACAAAGAGCACGTCATCGGAAATGGCCCCTTTGCGATACCCATGCACCTGACGGGAGAACTCGCTGTCGCTCATCTTGAGGCCGACATTGCCAGAGACGCGGATCATCTCGGCCACGGAGAGGGGGACCCAGCAGATATCGGATTGCCGCAACAAGGCCGAGACAAACTTGTAGGCACCGATGATGCCGTTCTTCTCTTTGCGCTCCTTGTCGTTGGCCGTGAGCATCTTGAGCAGCCATTCGCCGTTGAAGGCATTGAATTCGGAGAGCAACGTCTCCCCTTGTCCATGACCCTCTTTTTGCAGCAAGCGTTTAAAGAGGTCGACCTGCTTGGTTACCGTGATGGCGTCATAACCGGCCGCACTGGTGTATTGATCCGAGTAGTGGATCAGCACCACATCCTGCTGACTGGTGAAGAAATCGAGGGTCACCTTGGGATCGATGATGGTGGTCCACAGTGCGCTGTCATAAGAGCGGGTCAGCAGTGCCTTGAAATCGGCACTGACCGCCAGCCCCAGACTGGTTTCCAGATACTGGGCATTGCTCTGGCTGGCCGGTTGCCACAGGTTGCCCAGCAGGCGGGCCACCCGCAGCGACTGCACCCCTTGATAGGGCACGCCACGCAGACCAAAGGCGGTGAAATAGGCCGCCCCTTTCGTTTCGGCCGCTTCCCCGGCGATCAAGCCATCACACAACACACCACTCAGAGCTTCATCGGTATTGATGGGATGGCACTCTACCGGCTCCTGGTTGCGGAAGAACGCCAGATGGGCATAGGCAAACTGCTCACGCTCGTTGGGCAGGGTGAACTTGCTGTAGGTCAGACGGCTGCGGATCAGGTCGATCAGCATATCGGCCTCAGCACGCAGCGCAGTGGTGTTCAAGCCAAGCCAGGCTTTCAGCTCGTCATAAGCGGCCGTTTCGGCAAAGCGGTCGAAGTCATTGAATTGCAACCGCTCATCGTAGAAGTTCACATGAATGGAGATCGCCTGCTCTTTGTGCAGCTTGAAGTGCTCGATCAGACCGAGGAAGAGCTCTGCCCCACTCGCCTGATTGATAGCATTGACGATCAGGGTGCTCTTGGCCCCGGCACTGAACAGTCGGGAATAGGCCTGGGTAAACTCAGCCAGTTTGTCGCGCACCAGACGCTTGATGTAGCTGTAGCTCTCCTGCTTTTGTGGCACCACGTCGAGCCAGAAGCTGTTCTCCCGCACCGGCAGCAAATGGGCGTAACCAGAGTCATTGTCATAGACGAAAGGCAGCAAGCCAGATGCAACCAGGCGCTCGCGGGTCACCTCTGGCAATTCGGCAAAAGTGCTGACGCCATCTTCATCGCGATCTGCTTTTATCTCGGCCACCAATTGCAGATGATAGGCAAGTACCAAGGGGTGCAGCGGGCTTAGGCGTTGCCACTCATCCTGGCGGCACAGGCCAATGCGCATCAACTGTTTGTGCTCGAGCGCCAACACCGCATTGGTTGGTATCTCGCTTAGCGCCGCTTCGTAGGCATCCAGCACCCGCTTTACCAGGGCGCAATAGCTGTCGCCCCAGGCCACCAGGCTCGGCAAGGTTTTATGGTGTTGCAGATAGTCAAACAGGGCGGCATAAGCGCCATGTAAATCAGGGAACCTTGCACTAATCGCCGCAAGTGGCATTGGATCGGCAGTCAGACCGATATACAAGGCCCGCTCATCAACCATCCGAGCTTCGAGATTCAGCAGCTGCTGGCGGATCCCAACCACGCCACTTTCGCTGTTATCGAAAATGATCTTGCCTTTGGCCCGCAGATACTCGGCATTACGGTCATCTCTGAGCAGCTTGGCGAAACGGTCCCGGTCAAACAGCAGCGGAACGCAAATGCTCTCATCGGCGGCCGGGCCTTCAATATTGATGGGCAAGCGACGCTCGCCATTGACCAGCTCAAACTGGATCTGTTCGCTCTGCTCGGCCAGCGCATCAAAGTTCACCCAGCCACAGGCGCTGCAGTCCACTTCGCCCTCATCGTCAGCCAGATGCATGATGGCGTCTTGCTCTGGGTTGACCTTGAACTTGTTCTCTTCCAGCAGCAGGGTCAGCCACTTCTTGCCCGCATCCACTCGGAAGCAGTGCAACAACTCATCGAAATAGAAATCTCCCTGCTCTACCACCAGACAGCGGAACTTGTACTCTTCGGAGCGGTTATCGCGTTTGAGCTCAAGGCTAAAAAAGGTGGGTTCTCCCGTGACGGGCAAGGTCACCGTCGCCCAGCAGCGTTTACCACCGAGACGGCTGACAGAATAAGTGACCGAATTTTTGAGCGGCCCATTGTGCATCAGTTTGAACTGGCTCTCGTCCAGATCATTACCGATGAAGGTAAAAGAGAGGTTGAGGGTTTTCTCCCCCGGCGGGAGCTGGATCAGCAGGCTCAGGTCGCGTTGTCCCGCCTTGCTCTGGCTTTTGGCTCTTTGTTGCAGTGAACCACTGTCAACGGCCACCTCTTCCAATAGCAACTTTTGCGCTTTATTGGCTTCAATCTCTTTGAGGTAGGCTTCAAATTCCAGATCACGCCAGCTCTCATCCTGAAAATGCTGGCGGATAAACTTGGCGCTGAACTCTTTCAGGACACTCTCGAGCTGATCGAGATCATAATGCTCAACCGCATCTTCAATCTCGCGCCGCAGCTTGCGGTTGGCTTGGAGCCGCTTGCTGATCTGGGTCTTCTTGCCACTCCAGCTCAAAATGACCGGGTCATTGAATAGCTGGAGCTCATCAAACTCCAGAACACCATCTTGATCCAGTGCACTGAACAGAGGAGCAAAACCAAATACGGTTGCCCCCTCTTCGGTGATGAGGGCCAGTTGCTCTTCAAGCAGGCAGGCTGACAGCTCCTTGTTACTGCTGCCAACATCTATCAGTGCGCCAAGCTGCTGCGAGAGACTATCCGGATGCCAGACCGCACCGGGCGCCCCCAAATCAAGGGCACTGTTGATCAGGGTATCCAGCATGCTGTTGTGGATAATGAGCAGGGCTGCTTTTTCAAATTCTGCACTGCGACCTGCGACCAGATCACGTAAACGGGAGATGTAGTTTTCGGTAAATCCCGGAGCCTCACCATGCAACACAGGTAAAACCCGCACGCTATTGCACTCTATGTATGGCAGGTCAATGCCATCAGCCGTAGCCAGCGTATTTGTGGCAGCAAAGGTCACCAGTGACTGATAGAGCACCAGACCGTTTTCTGCGCTGGGGGATTTGAACTGGTAACGAGAGCCCGGCTCAATGTCGGCACTGACCCACTCGATAAACCGCTCGGCCAGAAAATGCTCAAAGGGTCTTGCGGACATATACGGCGTCTCCACTATCACTCATTCGTTCTACATTGCCCATGCGCTCATAGAAGCTGACCAGTTGCTGCAATGACTGGTTATCAAGATAAAAACCGCGCAGCTCGAAGCCTTTACGCAGATCGTGCAGGCGCAGCTTGTCGGCCTTGCCGATGGTGAGATTGGTCAACAGCAACAGCTGATCCTGATTCAGTACCAGGGTGCGGCCAGCGGCCCCCCGGGCCTGAATAAAATCACTGAGCAGCTTCTCTTCCAGCTCTTTGACATATTTCTTGTTCACGCCGCCACGGGAGGTATTGGCATCACGGAATTGCTCCAGAGCCAACTCTTTGAGCTGCTCAAAGGCTTCTGCCACGCTGTTTGTGAGAGGACGCTCAGGCCGTAACCCGCGCTTCTCTCTAAAGGCCTGTAGATAGTTGTTCAAATCTTCCAGCAACTGAGTCTGGTCAGCATATTGCGTTGCATCGTAATAAACCTGCCAGAGCGGTCTTTTCTTGGCATCCCCTGGCAACTGGAGCACGTCAAGGGCGGAAAGCAGCGGGAAAACCCGCTCGCTGGCAGCTGCCAGCAGCTTGTAGCCAGAACGCTTTACCGATGTACGTTCAGAGCTGGCCTTTTCCGAATCGAGAATAAAGTAGAGAGGCTTGCTTTGGGGCTCATGTTGCCAATCGGTCACATTCAGTGCCAGCTGAGCACAGTAAGCAAAGGCATACAGCTTGAGTGTGCCAGGCAAGGCTTGCAGCAGGTACTGGGGATGCGCAGCCAAAAAGCGAATATCTTCACGAAATACGGCATTCAAAAAAGATAGATAAGGTTGCTCATCCTCATTTTTTACCAGGCTGCCGCTTTGCAGCCTGCCTTGCAAAACGGACAGCAGTTCTTGCTCGACAAAGTTGAGCTTGTCATCGAGCGCATCTTCCAGGAAGAAATCCCCCAACAGACCTGCAAACAATTTGCACAACCGCGTATCTGGTGCGCTGAGATCGGCTTGTCCACTCTTCTTACCTTTGGCCTTAAACAACAGGAACAGCGGTGAAATATGAAAGAGTGCATCATTTGAAAAATAGGCTCGCTCAAGCACCTGCCAAAAATCAGGATCGTCGAGCTTGCCTGCAAACCGGGCCTTGCACTCCTCCTTAAACTGCTCGAATTCATAGGCAGTCACCTGCTTGCGCAAGGAAAGCCCGAGCACGACACCTGTCACGGTATCCCAGTCAAACTCATTGCCTTTGTTGCGAATGGGCCAGTAGTTGGTGAGCTTGTTTTTATCAACCGGAGCTAATCCGACAGGAATTGGATACAGAGACATGACTATCTGGTTCCTTCTACAGTGATCATGCCGTCATCCAAACCAAGACGGTAATGCTGATCACCTTCGTAATAGTGAAGAACAGGGCTCTTTTTAGCGACAGCGCGGATTTGCTCAACCATCTCATCAAGCAACACAATGGCATTCTTGTCGTACTTGTTTGGCCGATAGCCATTGTTGAGCTTGCTGATCAGCTCAAACAGATTGAGGTTGATTGCCATCGGAGCCAAGGGCTGATCATCAACCTTCAGATAGGCGCTGAAATGATCGTGTTTCTCGACATGCTGGCGCTGAATTGCGCTGTAGTCAGCTTTCAGCTCGACAGGAGCCGCGACATGACACTGGCCAAATTGACCAAGAGAAAGCTCACGCTTTGACAACTCAGGGGCATTGCGGTTGGCATAGACAAAAATGGCCGGGATCAGCGCTTTCACATAGAAATTGCGCAAGACCAGCTGGCTTCCACCCTCCCCAAGGTACTGGCTATGCTGCAGCCAGACGGTGGCATAGTGTTCAAGTACCTGCTCTTCAAAGTCGACTTTGAATTGGTGATGGTAGTTATTGCCAAGCTCACAGTCCTTAAGCAGATAAAAAAGGCGCAGAAGGGATGCGGCTTGACCCGCTTTATCACGAGGCTCGTTGAATATGAGCCCCAGTTTTGCCAGCTCGACCATAAAGGCATCCAGCGCCTCATCCGGTAGATTCAGCTCATAACGCAGCACAAACTGGTCTACCGCTTGGGTATGAATCAAGGCAGGATCAAAGTCAGCAAGACGCAGGCTTAGCTCGCTGTCTTTAGCCAGAAACAGGTTGTCAAAGAGGTAATGCTCCCCGGCCAGAAGCTGATGCAACAGATCCAGCAAGGCGCGAGTCGTAATGAATTGATCCTTGATCAAACGGGTTTTGAACAGAGTGGTAATGATAATCTCTTGCACGTGCTCATTGGCCAACAGCCTGAAATTGGCGATGAGGCGCATGTCGCGTTGGCGTTGCTCATCTGCAAGGGCAATAGCATGAAACAGATTGTCATCGGTTGGCTGAGTTAACCGCTTGAGCAGTTGACGCATAAAGCTTGAATAGCTGCCAGCATCATCATTAAAACGAAATTTTGGATAGGACTCGAAATCCAGAAAGTGATATGCCCCTTGCGTTCTCTCGCCACTATCCAAAAAACGCTCGATCACACCACGCAACTCACTGTGCCGCTCAGCCCCTTCTTTGGCAAAGTTGGCCAGCATACCGATATTGATACCAACCACCAGGGGTTGAGCCCCGTCTCCTGCACGATCAAAGAGTTCGTTTAGCGCATCGATTGCTGATTGATGAGGCGAAAAGCTATGGGTTGCATCCAGATGGAAGGTATATCTGTTTTTATATTGGTCATAGCTACGTGACAATATTTCAGATTTGCCATCACCACTACTGCCACATAAAAACACGCACTCACCAGGCTGCAATGAACGGAGGCACTTTTCAAAGTCATGCTCGATTTCGGGTGTGACGTAGAGATAATCCTTGAGATCATCAAACAGATCTCTCTGACGTTGTGTTGTCGTCTTGACCGAGAAAGAAGAAGATTTAGCCAAGACCCCGAGGGCCTTGCGAAGGGGGATTGAGCTCACGGTATAACCCTGCCATTTCCATATCGGCAAGATAGTAACCGATTGAATCATTGAGAGACTACTAGAAAGACATGTCTTTGTATGACTCCTTGCACTCTGTCATATCATCCCCTAATGGCTAATCTAGCTTTCTCACACCATTAGCCCTGAACGACCCCTTTTAAAGTAAAGATGTCGCCAGCGCCTCCGGCTTGGTTGTTCCCCATTTAGGTTGCCCAACCCTAACAACACAGAAACAAAAGTTGCACACTTTATGATGTACTTCACCATTCCATCACGGATAAACACCATCAAAAATACAGTTTAAAGCTGCTTTAATAGCTATAAATGTCAATGCAACACCATGTTTTAACTCGATATAGGTAGCCAACGCCGGGTTATCGTTCCACAGAGCGCCATCACAAGTGAAATCGTTTTCTTTTTAGACAAAGAACCTGAGTAAAATCAAATAAAGTTGCATGTCATCTTTGGTATGGTGAGGTCATACCAAGCGATCCTCTCTATCGCTTCCCCTGCTGGCTCCGCCAGATGCAGCATTTTCTGCGCCTTGAATGCGAGTTTATGACGCCATGATCACCATCACTCTCGATGGGGCTCAGTTGACGGTTGATCCGACCCTGACTCTGCTCCAGATAGCCAAACAGCACCAGATCGATATCCCCTCCCTGTGCGGTGACAACACCAGCGCCCCCAAGACGCCGTGCGATCTCTGCGTGGTGGAGATCACTGACGTTGGCATGCGGCGAGCCTGCGAGACACGCCCCGAGGCAGGGATGGTGATCACCAGCCAGAGCGATGCCCTGAGCGCGCACCGCCAGCAGGCACTCGGCCGCATCCTCTCGGATCACTACGCCGATTGCGAGGCCCCCTGCCAACGCGCCTGCCCGGCCGGGGTGGACATTCAATCCTATCTGCATCACATCGCCATGGGGGAGCACGAAGCGGCGATGGCCGTCATCAAGCAGATCCTGCCGATGCCCCTCTCCATCGGCCGGGTCTGCCCTGCATTTTGCGAGGCAGAGTGCCGCCGCGCGCTGGTGGATGAGCCGCTGGCCATTCGCCAGCTCAAGCGCCATGCCGCCGATCTCGATCTGGCCGAGGTGACCCCCTATCAACCGGCAAAGAAGCCCGCCAAGGGCAAGCGGGTTGCCATTATCGGCAGCGGCCCGGGCGGCCTCACCTGCGGTTACTATCTGGGTTACGAGGGGTTCGAGGTCGACCTGTTCGAGGCGATGCCCGAAGCGGGTGGCTGGCTGCGCTACGGCATCCCCGAGTACCGGCTGCCCAAGGCGATCCTCGATCAGGAGATCGACCTGATGTGCCAAAGCGGCATGCGGATCCACACCAAGCAGCGACTGGGCCACCAGATCACCCTCTCGGCTCTCTGCCGCGACTATGATGCGGTCTGTCTGGCCGTCGGCGCGTCCAAGGCGGTGCCGATGGATTACCCGGGCAGCACCCTGGCTGGTTGCTATCTCGGGGTCGATTACCTCAAGGATCAGATGCTGGCCAAGCGGCTCACCACCGGCAAGAAAGTCGCGGTGATCGGCGGCGGCAACACGGCCATCGACTGCGCCCGCACGGCGGTGCGGTTGGGGGCGGAAACCACCCTCATCTATCGTCGCACCCGCGCCGAGATGCCTGCCGAAGCGTACGAGATCGACGAGGCGGAGCATGAAGGGGTGCGCTTCATGATGCTGACCAATCCGGTAGAGAATCTGCCGGATAGCCGTGGTCGCATCTGTCAGGTGCGCCTCGAGAAGATGGCCCTCGGCGAGCCGGACGCATCCGGCCGCCGCCGCCCCGAACCCACCGGCGAATACCTCATCGAGGAGTTCGATACCGTGATTGCGGCGGTGTCGCAGCAGCCGGATCTGAGCTTTATGGAAGGGGAGCCCCTCACCCTCCCCTTCACCCGCTGGCAGACGCTGGAGTCCCACCCCGAGACCATGCACAGCGGCCACGGTAACCTGTTCGCCATCGGTGATCTGCGCCGCGGCCCCGCCACCGCCATCGAGGCAGTCGCCGATGGTCGCAAGGCCGCGCTGGCCATCGATCAGTTCCTCCACGGTGACATGCTCGATCCGGTGCGCCCGTTCAACGCCTGCAAGGCCCCCACACTCAAGCAGGTCGACCCCGCCCAGTTTGCTCACCTGAAAAAAGTCGCCCGCAGCATCATGCCTCATCTGGCGAATGACGAACGGGAGGGAAGCTTTGCCGAGGTGGAGCGCGGTTTGAGTGACAGCGATGCCCGCAGCGAAGCCAGCCGCTGCCTCGAGTGTGGCTGTCAGGCCAACACCGATTGCGCGCTGCGCGACTACGCCACCGAATACAAGGTCGAGCAGAGCGCCCTCGATACCCACCTGTGCCAAAAGTTTGCAGTGGATAACAGCAGCGAATTTATCGTGTTCGATGCCAACCGCTGCATCGGCTGTGGCCAGTGCGTGCAGACCTGTGGTGAGCAAGCGGTGCAGGGAGTGCTGCGCTTTGCCAAGAACAGCGATGGCATCCTCTCGAACCGGCCGCAGTTTGACAGCGGGCTGGCGATGGGCGACTCCCACTGCGTGCAGTGCGGCGCCTGTGTACAGGTATGCCCCACCGGCGCCCTGGTGGATGCCCGCGACAAGTCGCAGGGGCGCACCGAGCTGCTCACGCCGGTCAATACCATCTGCACCTACTGCGGGGTCGGCTGCGGCGTCACCCTCTATGTCGATGAGGCGCACAACCGCATCCGCTATGTGGAGGGGAATCGCAACTCGCCGGTCAATCAGGGGCTGCTCTGCGTCAAGGGACGCTTCGGCTTTGACTTTATCCAGAGTGAGGAGCGCCTCACCACCCCGCTCATCCGCAAGGATGGCGAGCTGGTGCCCGCCAGCTGGCAGGAGGCCATCGCACTGGTCGCCGAGCGCTTCACTACCCTGCGCCAGCGCTATGGCAGCGATGCGCTGGCAGGTTTCTCTTCAGCCAAAACCACCAACGAAGAGAACTACCTGTTCCAGAAGTTCATGCGCCGGGAGCTTGGCACCAACAACGTGGATCACTGCGCGCGGCTCTGCCACGCCTCCACCGTCACCGGGCTGGAAGCGTCACTCGGCAGCGGCGCCATGACCAACGACATCCCGAGCATCGACCACTCGGATCTCATCTTCATCATCGGCTCCGACACTTCGGCGGCCCACCCCATCATCGGCTCCCATATCAAGCGGGTGGTGAAAACGGGCAAGGCACGGCTGGTAGTGGCCGATCCGAAACGGATCGAGATGGCCGACCATGCCAGCCTCTATCTGGCACACCGCCCCGGCACCGATGTGATGCTGCTCAACGGCCTGATGCAGCAGATCATCCAGAACAACTGGCACGACCAGGCCTATATCGCCGCACGAGTAGAAGGGTTCGAGGCGCTGCAAGCGGAGGTGCTCTCTCCGACCTATGCCCCGGACAAGGTGGCTCTTGTCACCGGCGTACCGGCCGAGCAGGTGATCGAGCTCGCGCGCCTCATCGGCACCGCCGAGCGCACTGCCATCTACTACTCGATGGGGATAACCCAGCACACTACCGGCCACGACAACGTGCGGGCCACCGCCAACCTGCAACTGCTGTGCGGCAACATCGGCATCGAAGGGGGTGGCATCAACCCGCTGCGGGGCCAATCCAACGTGCAGGGAGCCTGTGACATGGGGGCGCTGCCCAACTGCCTGCCCGGCTATCAGAAGGTGGCCAACCCCGAGGTTCATGCCCGCTTCGCCGCCGCCTGGCAGCAACCAGGGTTGCCGCGCACGCCCGGCCTTACCCTCACCGAGACCATAGATGCCGCCTGCGCGGGCAGCATCAAGGGGCTCTATGTGATGGGAGAAAACCCGGTGCTGAGCGATCCGGATCAGCATCACGTCATCGAGGGGCTCAAGCAGCTGGAGTTTCTGGTGGTGCAGGATATCTTCCTCTCCGAAACCGCCCAACTCGCCGATGTGGTGCTCCCCTCCTGCTCCTTTGCCGAGAAGAGCGGCCACTTCACCAACACCGAACGGCGAGTGCAGCGCATCTCCCCCGCCCTCAAGGCGCCGGGGGAAGCGCGGGAGGATTGGTGGATCATCCAGCAGATTGCCAATGCAATGGGCGGCGACTGGCGCTATCAGAACGCCCAGGAGATCACCGCCGAGATCTGCCGGGTCACCCCGCAATACGCCGGCATCCAGTGGGACAAGGTGGGAGCGCAAGGGCTACAGTGGCCTTGCAACGATGCGGCGCCCGAAGGCACTCGCCTGCTCCACGGCAAGCAGTTCACCCGCGGCAAGGGGGAGATGGTCGCCACCCCGTTCCGCTATGCCGCCGAGCTGCCCGACGAGACCTATCCCATCGTGCTCACCACCGGCCGCCTGCTGGAGCAGTTCCATACCGGCACCATGACCCGCAAAACCAAGGGCCTAGATAATCTGGCCGGGCCCCGAGTCATGATGAGCGTGGTGGATGCGCAGCGGTTGGGTATCAGCAACAGCGAGCGGGTGAAGGTCACCAGCCGCCGCGGTCATATCGAGCTACCCGCCTTCGTCACCAAGCGGATGCAGCCGGGCTTGGTCTTTATCCCGTTCCACTTTGCCGAAGCGCCAGCCAACCGACTCACCATCAATGCCACCGACCCCCACGCCAGGATCCCCGAGTTCAAGGTGGCGGCAGTGCGGATCGACAAGCTGGAATCCCCGTCGCAAGCTGGACGGCTATCCATGCAGAAGGAACCGGCCAGGCCAGACATCGAAGTTGCCTGAGGGGAATAGCAAAACCTGAGTAGCCGCCAGCCTGGAGGGTTGGCCCGCTGACCTTTCCCCTTGGTGTTGCAATAGTAAAAGAGGGGGATGAGAAGGGGCCACCAGCCAAAAAGCACAAAGGGTTAGCTTCGCTGAGAAGCTAACCCTTTGTTTTAGATGGTGCCGATAAGGGGAATCGAACTCCTGACCTTCGCTAGTAGTTAAGATGTCCAATTGACAATTGGAAGTGTAAGTTCGTGAGTTTGACAAACTCTTCAAGCGAACTACCTGTATGGAGATGGTATTCACCTGACAGTTACCCACAAAAGGGAGTGATCATACGGCTTCAAACCGGATAACAAAACGGTACCCCTACCGTGTTATCTGGCGTCACCGTAGACCGGCAACGAGAAAGTAGCACGTCGTAAACTCAGCCTGCTAGAGCTCGCCAAAGAACTCAATAACGTCAGCAAAGCCTGCAAGCTCATTGACTACAGCCGTCAGCAGTTCTACGAAATTCGCCGTCATTACCAGACTTATGGCGCTGAGGGATTGCTCGACAAATTGCCCGGCGGTAAAGGGGCGCACCCGAACCGGGTTGCTCCCGAGATTGAACAGGGCATCCTCGATGACTCCCTCACCAGACCAACCCATGGCCCGCTGCGGGTCGAGCAAGAACTGGCTCTGCAAGGCATCAACGTCAGTGCCGGTGAGGGGCGTGGTGTGTGGCAACGGCACGATTTGCTCTCCCAACACGACCGTTTGTTGCGCCTCGAGAAAACCCACAGGGAGCAGACCATTGAGCTCAATGACGAGCAAATTCGCCTGTTAGAGCGTTTCAGCACCGAGTTCCGCGAACGCCAGATTGCGGTTCACTACACCGGAGAACTGGTGGCGGTCAACACCTTCTTCGTCGGCGCGCTCAAGGGGGTTGGCAAGGTGTATCTACAAACCGTGCTGGACTGCTACAGTCGCCATGCTTGGGGGCGGCTCTACACCAGCAAGCTGCCGGTGACCTCGGTTCATGTGCTCAATGAAACGGTACTGCCGTTCTTCGAAGCCCACGAGGCGCGGGTCTATACCATCCTGTCGGATAACGGGCGCGAGTTCTGCGGACGTCCTGACCATCACCCCTACGAGCTGTTCCTGCAACTGGAGGCCATTGAGCACCGGACCACCAAGGTACGCAGGCCACAGAGCAACGGCTTTACCGAGAGACTGCACCGCACCCTGCTGGATGAACACTTCCGTATCAAGGGCCGGAGGACCGGGCATGAGTCGGTGGAGCAGATGCAGACGGACCTGGATAGCTACTTGGAGCACAACAACACCCAGCAGCCACATCAAGGCAGGATGATGGAGGGTCAGACCCCCTACAACATGTTCAGAAGGGTCTGAAATTGATACCGAAGGAAGTGCGCACTAAAGTAGCGTAAACAAGACACCGGTTTGAGACCGGTGTCAGGTGATAACTAGATCTGTACATGCGGTATTAAACAAGCCATTTGATGACACACTCCTTAAACTGACTTATACCTAACTTGTATTTAGTTGAAAGCTCTGTCTCTGTATTAACAGATATGGATATTCCCCCATAATGTTTTGGTTATACTTTAAATGTATCAATATCAAAATCCATCTTGATGCTGTCCATTTTATTTTTGCCCAAAGGGCATAAAACTACTAATTTCACCATGCATTTCTTTTGGCGTCTCATTTTTTGACTGCACCAGGGAAGTTATTGCAATCAGAATTTAACTCAAAACGCCTGTTATTTTTTCTTATTAAACACTGCGTTCATGAAAATCACATTACATCCAAAAGAGTCAAAAATGTGGCGTTCAATAACAATCAATAGCAACTTAATGTTTCGCCAACCTACAACAACCACAAGCCTAGGTATCTCATTGTTACAAAACAATGCAATACATAACAGTAAAAAATTATAATCTCCATTTTATTGTTTTTTATTGGTGCCACAAGCCTCTTTCAACCATACTTGTACAAAATATGATCAGCTAAGGGCGGGGTTAAAATTTAGTTTTCCATCCATTAATCCAGTGACACACAATCGGGAAACTAACAAAGACTGAAACAGGTAAACTATATGATAAAAAAGAATACATTTAGGAGGACTGCATGACGTTATATAACTGCATATCCCATTTCAATATTAAAATCAGCTTTGTGTTATTATTAATATTCAAGGCTGAAATTGCATTATGTGCGACATCTCCAGAGTCTGGAGTAATATTTGGTCATCCACCTTCATGCGAAATAAAGCCGACAATAATATTGACTCCATCAACTAATGGAACCCCAAGGAAAAAAGAGATTACAATTCATGATGATTTTAAAGTAGAGTTTTCAAATATTGATTATGATGAAATCGTGTCGAATAAATCTGATGGTTTTATTAGTGGCTCTTGGGTAGATATAGGTCTGATTGATGTAGACCCCAAAAACCCGCGAACACTAGCCATCTCATCATCTACGATTGATAACTTTGGTCGCCAAGGGACAGATGGAAAGAAAACGGGTGGCTACATAGGTAATGGCTATTTTATTTCAGAAAACATAAAATTTGGACCATATGGTTTTCTTACGCTAGATTCACGCATCCAAAATTTCAGTAATAAGCATATAGTTGCCAGATGCAAACCTCAATTAAAAGGGGGCCTGCCTGAATTTGGTCAAGTCAAATACTGGTCAACTGCATCAAAACTAATCGTTGATGGAGCGACCATTCATATCGAAAATGCACCTGGGTTTATAAAACGATCTTCAATATCATCCTTGCAGCTATCGCACCTCCGTGCCCATCCACACAAATATTTAACTGTCGGATTTTCCACACCTTTTGGTGCTAGATATAAATTCGAAAATAAAAATGAAATGAATGAACTTGCTAAATCTATTGAAGTCGCCCTGTATAATACCTCTGGTGTTAAAGTTGGAATGTATACATATAAAGAAAGTTGGAGTGGCACTGGAGATGGTGAACTTGTTTTTTATATGCCAAAATTTTTCGGTCATATAACAGATGAGAAAGAATTAGATAGTGGCAATTTGATTGCCAAAGTGAAATATATTGACGAAGATGGCGTTGAAATGACTAGTAATGCTTTACCCGTCGACGCAGATAAAATGCTTTACAATACAATAGTAAGTTCGCAGTCCATAATTAAGCCCCCTCTTAAGAGATATTATTATATCGATGACAACATTGAATTTGATGTTGATGTAGTTGGCTTGAATAGAGAGAGAATTCTGAAAAATGCTAATTATCAATTGGAAGTGAATGCACAAAACACCCAAGGAGGCCAAATAAATATTGGTGTCTTTAACAATTTTAACAAAACACCTCTTGTTACCAGCGCACAGAATCTAACTCATTACCTTGGCAATCAACGCCTAAAAAGCTTAACAATTAAACAGTCGACGACTGATTACATGCCTCACAGCTTTTTTAGTGTTGAAAACGATGTAAACATAATAAGTGCAGGCATCCACATGCCAAGAAAGGCTGGTAGTTATGATTCTGCCAGCTGCGTAGGCAATTATACGCCGCCAACATTGGAGCTATTGTCATATATTTATGGAAAAGTAAAAGACCAGTCTCTTTTAACTAAACCCTGGTTTGTTATAGATAAATCTCCAGATGGAAAACCATATTCAGTCAATATGATTACGGGTGAGAAAATTATTGTTGAAGAAAAGAATCTTTTCACAGACACCTTGGGATTATGTCTGCGGATATATTAAAAACATTAACATTGTTCTGTTTATCATCTGACACCGGCTTAAAACCGGTGTCTTTTTTATCCAATGTTTTAGGTGTCGATATAAACCATCAAGATGGTAACGTACCGATATAACCGATGTTATTGTGTAGTGTGCGATATAGTGTCCAGTTCTTGCTTGCACCTACACTGCCAACTCATACCTCGCGTGGATAAGCTAATTCGACAAAGTTTGGTGTATCTGTCAAATAAAACTATTGGCCCACACACCTTGATGGATATGAGCAAGTCCTTCCTATTGTCAAAAATGTATATATGAATGATACGTTCTATAGTACGACTGGATGTTATAGCGCAGTTTTTCATAATCGTTGAAAAACAGCGGTACAGCTTCATTGAACACATAAAATTAAAGTGACAGCTTGTTTGCTGAAGTAAGCAGCACAAGAACAGGGCTGTGGTAATCACCCACCATGGTTTTCACCTCTTCCTTCCATCCCAGGGAAGCATCACTGCTAGTTGTTCCCCTGCGTAATTAGCCATTCAAAGCTCATGCAAAAATAGCCCTGGTAGATAGATAAATTCATCATTGAGCTACGTGGTCTGTTCACTTGGTTTACTAGGGATTCAAAAGTGGTGTGTTGGGACATAAAGTAGTGAAGTTGCCATACAGGCCTGGAGAATGTGACATCTTGTAGCACGGCCGTGTTCACAGTCACAAATGATCACGTACATGTCTGGCTTAGGAATAATTTTGGATGCGGGTTCAATCTTGTAAGGGCTACAGTCACATTTACGACGGGATTGCTTATCAAATAAGTCAATGACGCTATAGGTGTGGAAATTGCGGATATTTAGAACAATAGTTGACAGGGATTCGTTGAGACATAACACATTCAGGAGCTTATTTCATTTTTTGGCTAGTTCTGCCAAGTATAGGAATACCTTATTCATTAGTAATTATTGCATGCCTTGTGATATCTCCGAAGAGATACCGTTTTAGTGTCAGATTTGAAGCTATATATGCTACATTCACATTGGAAAAGATCAGTTCTGAATGAAGAAAGGCCAAGGGCGAATCCATTCCTGTTCATCAGTCATTATCAATAGTGCCGTAGGCCATTATGCTTAACAAATCAATACATTGATGTAATCGAAGATGCTGGTCTGCACTAAGTCCCCCACTAACTGGTAGTGATATTGCATCCAACATATTGTTACAAATAGATTGCGTATATTTATCTCCAAATGCATAAGCACTTGCGAAAAGCTGCCTAATTGCATATTTTATTTCATAACAAGACCTGCTACTAACTGCTTTCTTTATGAGGTCAATATCTGCATCTCTGCATGATACATATAGCAATTTGAGTTCGAATTCCGAAACCATCAGACCACCTACCGTTTAAGAGAAACGCAGCCAGCACCTGCACACTTCTAACTGGGATTGAATTTTAATCGCGCATAAAAAATTATATGTCAGATGAAAAAAAGAGATTGTCGCGTCATCTATAATTTTTTTTAAAAAAATAACTATATCATTTAATAATTACAATGACAGACCAAGCTGTGTGATTAAGCACATGAACACCCAAATAGTACATCCAATACTATCTGCCAGCTTAAATTAGCTAGTCGACAATACCCTCACTACCCCCCCTGGAAATTACTGTAGGCCTAAAAAATTGGGGGGCTTAAGCCCCCCTCCCAAAGTCAGGAATAGGGTATCGGGTTAAAGCATGTTTGCACACAGGCATACTACGTATGCGTTAGCGCTCTGCCTACTTTAATTCAAACACAAAACTGCGCTTCACGGTAGTAAAAATAATTAAAGTTTAATTTTACATTTTTTTATTACCAGAACCAGCCAATCCTATTCGCTATAACTTATAGATTAAAGTTTAAAAACAAGCTATTGAATCACATATCTATACATTATGAT